>JBDKHH010000053.1:0-5888 GCA_039797785.1 Bacteroidota bacterium
AATGTTTTGATTTTTCGAACTGCACGAAGTGCAAATGGCAAAAGTACACACCCAGCAATCAGCATGCGAAGCGCTCCAACTTGCGTATCAGAAAAAATTGCAGAACCATCATCTGCAAACATTCCTTTTTTCATTAAGATAAACGAGCTTCCCCATACGGCTGCTAGTACAGCAAGCATTAACCATGCTCTTAATTCTTTCGACATGGTACAAAAATAAGCAATCATCTACAATTGATTATAATCTTTAAAAATGTTAATAACCTGTCGATAAAATGTTAATAACCACATCTTGCAAAATATTGATTAAAACCTACCACATTTTACCACTTTTCATTAAAATCACAAGAAATACAGTATATTTGATTTAAATTGTTTCAATAAAACGAAACAAAAAAGAAGTTCTATCGTTAGAATTTATTAACAATTAGAAAACTGGTGGTAAAAAGTGGTAGAAATCCACTAATTTTACCCATTATTTATGTCATGGCAGGCTTAGTAGGAGAATTTGAAGTAAAAGTGGACGCAAAAGGGCGTTTTTTATTTCCTTCCGGTTTACGGAAGCAGCTTTCTCCTGCAACTCAACGTGATTTCATGCTGAATAAAGGATTTGAAGATTGTTTGACATTGTACCCGCTTACCGAGTGGGAGAAAATCAGTGAAAAACTGTCGAAAATGAATTTATTTAAACCGAAGAACCGAATGTTTTATCGTTTGTTCCATCAAGGAGCAAAATTGGTTGCTTTGGATAATGCCGGTCGTATTTTGATTCCAACTGCTCACATGGAGCGCGTAGGTTTGAATCAAGATGTTATGCTCATCGCATACAACGATCGAATTGAAATCTGGGATAAGTCTAAATACTTCGATATGATTGAAGGAAACATGGCAGATTTCGCTGATTTGGCGGATGAAGTAATGGGTGATTTAGACAATGGAGAATAATACTACGTACCACATACCAGTAATGCTGCATGAATGCATCGAGGGATTAACTATTAATCCAGATGGTGTTTATGTGGATGTCACTTTTGGCGGTGGCGGACATTCAAAGGAGATTTATAAAAAGTTAAGTAGCAAAGGAAAATTGATTGTTTTTGATCAAGATCCTGACGCGAAGGAAAATGCATGGGAAGCGGATAATTTCTACTTCGTGGCGGCTAATTTTGCTTTCATCTCTAACCACTTACGCTTATTGGGAATTAAACACGTTGACGGAATTTTAGCCGATCTTGGTGTTTCGTCCCACCAATTTGATGAGGAGACACGCGGTTTTTCCATTCGTGCAAATGCGCCTTTGGATATGCGTATGAACAAACATGGTGAATTGAGCGCCAAAAGTGTTGTGAATGAATACGACGAATTCGAATTGGTGAAAATCTTTAGAAGTTATGGCGAACTTTCAAATGCACGAAAAATTGCAGGAGAAATTGCAAAAGCACGTGCGTCTAAAAAAATCAATACAACAAATGATCTAATGGAGGTTTTGGGGAAATGTGCCCCGAAATTCAAAGAACACAAGTTTTTCGCGCAAGTCTTTCAAGCAATTCGCATTGAAGTAAATCAAGAATTGGAAGTCTTGGAAAAATTCCTTGAGCAAACAGCTGATGTGATGGCACCAGGAGGGAAACTTGTTGTGATGTCCTATCATTCATTAGAAGATCGCTTGGTGAAAAATTACATGAAACGTGGGTCAATTCACGGTGAAATAACAAAAGACTTTTTTGGAAATGTATTGAAGCCTTTCACAGAGGTGAATCGCCATCCAATTATTCCAAATGAAGAGGAAATAGAATTAAATACACGTGCACGAAGCGCCAAACTTAGAATAGCAGAAAAGAATGGCTGATAATGAGTACATAGATAAAGAAGTTGCTGAGGAAGCGGCAAAGAAGGTTGCGCAAAAGGAGAAGAAAACAAAATCTAAACCGAAGAACGCGAAACCGAATGCTTTTACTCAAATACTGAATGGGGATTTTTTGACACGCGAATTCGTGTTGAACAACCTCAACTTTATCTTCTTTATCATTTTTCTGCTTTTGCTAATTGTTGGAAAAGGGTATTACGGAAAGCAACTTTCAAAAGACGTTGATACAACGCAAAAGGAATTGGATGAAATGACTGCCGATTACATTGAGTCAAAAGCGAAAATGGAAGAGGTAACAAGAAGGTATCGATTGGTTGAGAAATTAGGACCTAAAGGATTGAAAGAAACGCAAAACAAAACGAAGGTGATTCGTTTGAAAAAGGAGAATTAATACATGAACGAAAAGAAAGACATATTCTGGAGGGCTTACTTGATTTATTTCGGGTTTGTTGTGATTATGTTGATTGTTTTATTCAAAACAGTTTCGATTCAATTTGAAGGTCGATCAAATGTGTTTTCTGCTTCAACGGAAGAAAAAATGCCCATTCGCACGGTGAAACGTATTCCTAGAAGAGGAGAAATCTTAGATATCAATTATACACCTTTAGTTACGTCTGTTTCGTTCTACGATATCCACATGGATCCAACGGTTGTTGACCAGAAAATATTTGATGATGAAGTAACGAATTTGGCAAGTGGCTTAGCGAAAATGTATCCAGATAAATCGTCTCGTGAATACGAAAACATGATTCGCACAGGTCGTCAGCGCAAAAGTCGTTACTTAATGATTCGTAAGAAAGTCACAAACGAAGAGCGCAAAGCCTTAGCGAGCTTACCGATTTTTAAATTGGGACGTTTGAAAGGCGGTTTCATTGATACAGATGAGACAATTTTACGAAAACGCCCGCATGGTGAATTGATGAAAAGAACATTGGGCTATTACCAAAACAACGACGGAAAAATTTTGGCCGTTGGAATTGAAGGTGCATACAATCAATATTTAAGCGGTGAACCTGGTGAAGAAATCGAGCAAAAGATTTCTACAGGTTGGAAAAAAACTGGACAAATTGTTAAAGAAAGTGTTGAAGGTGCAGATGTTGTCACTTCAATCGATAAGGAAATTCAAGAGGTTGCTTCTTCTGAATTAGAGCGACAATTGCGTTTACAAGGGGCGAAAAATGGTTGTGTAATTGTAATGGATGTCAAAACGGGATTCGTGAAAGCAATTGCGAATCTAACGGAAGAAAAGGATGGTAATTATTACGAAAGTTATAACTACGCAATCGGACGTAAAGAGGTTCCTGGTTCAACCTTCAAATTGGCATCGTTAATGGCTGCGTTGGAAGATGAGAAAATTAACATCAATGATACTGTAAATGCATTTGGAGAATATACGTTCCATAATCGTACGTTGAAAGATGCGCATGAAGGCGGTTACGGAAGAATTACAATTAAACGTGCTTTTGAAAAATCTTCCAATGTTATTGCACGTGTAATTCATCGTGCTTACCGTGATGAGCCTCAAGCATTCATTGATCGTTTAGAGCAATTTGGAATTACTGAACCTCTTGGGATTGAATTGGAAGGTGAACCTAATCCTACTGTTTATCGTCCTGGAAGTCCAAACTGGTCAGGAATTTCTTTACCGTGGATGGCAATTGGTTACGAGGTACAACAAACGCCTTTACAAACCTTAGCATTCTACAATGCAGTTGCGAATCGTGGAAAATTCGTTCGCCCTCAATTTGTGAAAGAAATTCGTCGTGGTGCTGAGATTGTAAAAGTGTTTTCACCGGTCGTTATTAAAGACAAAATCTGTTCTGATAATACGTTGAATATTCTTCAAGCATGTTTGGAAGGCGTTATGAAAGATGGCGGAACGGGTTCTAAATTGACTTCTTCCCAATTTTCAATCGCAGGAAAAACAGGAACAGCGCGAATTCTGAACGAAGATCAAAGCTATGGTAAAAAAGGCGAAGAAAAATACCAAGCATCATTCGTTGGTTATTTCCCAGCTGACGAGCCAATTTACTCATGTATTGTTGTGATTTCCGCACCGTCAAGAGATATTTATGGAGCAACTGTTTCTGGAACTGTATTCGCTGCTATTGCAAATAAAGTATACGCTTCGACTTTAAAATATCACCATGCAATTAATGAAGGTCCGAAAAAGAAACGTATCGCTCCAATTTCAATGAATGGTAGTCGATATGATTTATTGAGAATCTACAAATTGTTGGATGTTAAGTATTACATCAAAGAAAATGGCGAATGGTTTTCAACGAAAAAAGATGGAAGTCGTGTTGAGTTAAAATCAAAACACATTAGTAAAAATGCTGTGCCTAATGTAATTGGATTGAGTGCACGAGACGCAGTTTACTTGATTGAATCAAAAGGAATGTCGGCACATGTTGTTGGCTATGGAAAAGTTGTTGAACAATCTATTCCTGCTGGAAGACCAGTGTTTAAAGGCGGAGTGGTTGAATTGAAAATGGATTAATAAGTGAAAAATTTAAAAGACATAGTTGAAGGAATTGAGATTGTAAAACAGTCGGGATCTTCTGATGCGCAAATTTCTGAATTGGTGTTCGATTCTAGAAAGGCAAAAGAAGGAACTGCATTTTTTGCAATCAAAGGTTCTGCTGTTGACGGACATGATTTTATTCCAGCTGTAATTGCAGCGGGATGTAAAGTTGTGTTTGCTGATCATGCTATTGAAGTTCCAGGTAATGTAACATTGATTGTCACTGAAAACACGTCAAAAAGTTTGGCATTGGCTGCAACGAATTTCTACAATCATCCTTCAAAAAATTTGAAATTGGTTGGTGTAACTGGAACAAACGGGAAAACAACCACGACGACTTTGTTATTCAATTTATATACGAAGCTTGGTTTTCACTGTGGTTTACTGTCAACGGTTGTCAATAAAATTGGTGACCAAGCGATTGCTTCTACACACACAACACCAGATCCTGTTTCATTGAATGCATTGTTAGCACAAATGGTGGAAGACGGTTGTTCACATTGCTTCATGGAAGTGAGCTCGCACGCAGTTCACCAACATCGTGTGACTGGTTTGGATTTCGCAGGTGGCGTTTTTACGAATATCACACACGATCATTTGGATTACCACAAAACCTTCGCAGAATACATCAACGTGAAAAAAGCATTCTTTGATCATTTGAGTGCAGACGCTTTTGCTTTAACAAATGTGGACGACAAAAATGGCATGGTGATGTTGCAAAACACGAAAGCTGAAAAACATACATACGCGCTTAAATCACCAGCTGATTTCAAAGTGAAAGTGATCGAAAATCAGTTTTCAGGTTTGGTCTTGAATATGAACGGTGTTGAATTATGGACACGTTTAATTGGCGACTTCAATGCCTACAATTTATTGGCGGTTTTCGCGGTAAGTCAATTGCTTGGAGAAGACACTACGGAAGTGATGACGGTGTTGAGCAACTTGGAATCGGTTGAAGGACGTTTCGAATACTTCCAAACAACTTCAGGAATCACAGCTATTGTTGATTATGCTCACACACCAGATGCTTTAGAAAACGTGCTGAAAACCATTGCGAATATCCGCACGAAAAACGAAACAGTTTATACTGTTGTAGGTTGTGGTGGTGATCGCGATAAAGCAAAACGTCCACAAATGGCAGCAATCGCATGTGAATTGAGCGATAAAGTCATTCTTACTTCCGATAATCCTCGTTCAGAAGATCCAGCTGTGATTTTAGAAGAAATGATGGCAGGAGTTGAAGGACAACATTTCAAAAAAACACTTTCCATTTTGGATCGTCAGCAAGCAATAAAAACAGCCGTTTCCATGGCAGAAAAAGGTGATATCATCTTGATTGCCGGAAAAGGACACGAAAAATACCAAGAAATCAAAGGGGTAAAACACGACTTTGATGACATGCAGATAACGATTGAATTATTCAAAAAACTAGAGAAATAATGCTTTACTATTTATTCGACTATCTTGATTCTTTTAACTTCCCTGGTGCTGGGTTGTT
>JBDKHH010000054.1:0-6049 GCA_039797785.1 Bacteroidota bacterium
TACTTAATTTTACTTCGAATTCAAAAGTTAGAAGAATGAAATTAGTTGGTACGATTGTCATGTTGTTGGTGTTAAACGTTAGTTTGGCTCAACCTTCTTCGATCAACCGTAAGAAAAATCCATATCGTTGGATGTTTGGCATTAGTTGGAGCGTGATAGACGATGATGGAAATGCCTTTGGAAACCTGTTCGATTATCAAGGATCATGGAATTATTTGCCGTACCCAACACGCTTGTCTGTCGATAAGTACATCAAAAAAGGTTGGAGCTTGGAAGGAATGGCGGCTTACAATACTTACACATCAAGTAAGTTGATCAACGATACAACGGGAGTTTCAGGGATTTTTGTTTCTGGAGATTTCCATGTGAAATACAGCTTCAATCGTTTCTTACCAACATCTGCAAAGTGGTTTGATCCTTATTTAACAGGTGGTTTGGGTGTTACGTATCGCACAGTGCGCGCAAATCCATTGAATCCTTCGGTGAATTTAGGACTTGGAATGAACTTTTGGTTAACAAAACGTTGGGGATTGCAACTGCAAACAGTAGGGAAGTTGGCCTTGGTAAGTAATATTTATAATTCAGATGCTGATTATATTCAGCACACAGCTGGTATTGTTTACAAAATGCAGCCAATGAAGAAGGGGTATAAGCAAAGTAAATCGCGCTACAAATGGGTACACGGTAAACAGCGATACAAGCGAAAAAATTCAGGATAAAAAAAAGGGGGATTGTTCAAACAATCCCCCTTTCTCTTGCTTATGATTGATTATCGAATCAATAATTCGAATGGCATACGCATTTGCATACCGCTCATTGATTCAATACTTTTTAATTGGTTGTAATAATGTACTAATTCTTGTGGCATCGAATGTTGCATCGATACACGCATTTCGTTTTCTTGTTGTTCCTCTAAATCCTCTAATAAACTTAACCAAGGATCTTCTTTTTTCAACGGATAATACAAAATCTTCGGTGAACTGATGTTTGATTTCTTCGCTGCGTAAGCAATGGCGTCAGAAATTCCACCCAACTTATCAACCAAACCAATTGCTAAAGCATCTCGTCCTGTCCAAACACGTCCGCGAGCAATTTCATTCACGCGCTCTTTTGTCATTCCACGTCCTTCAGCAACTCTACTCAAGAACTGATCGTAAATTCCATCTACTTCTTCTTGCACCAATAAATATTCTTCAGGTGTCAATTTGCGATTTGTTGTCATCACAGAATGTTGATTCGTCGCAGCACGATCGAAGGTCATTCCCAATTTGTTTTGCAACATTTTTCCTGTGTACGGAATCATTCCAAACACACCAATTGAACCAGTGATTGTTGAAGGCTCAGCAAAAATCGTTGTTGCCGGCGCTGAGATATAATAACCACCCGAAGCAGCTACATCGCCCATAGAAACAATCACTTTTTTCGTTTCATTCGTTAATTGAACTTCTCTCCAAATTTCATCACTTGCCAAAGCACTTCCTCCAGGACTATTCACACGGAAGACAATCGTTTTAATTGTTTTGTTTTTGCGCGCTTCTTGGAATAATTTACAGATTTGTTTCGAAGTTAAACCATCGCCATCTACAGAAACATCTCCTTCAGCCAAAATAACTGCAATGTTCGGGCTATCGTTTTTAGCTAAAACTTGATTGTGGTAAAATTTCTTTTTCGCATATTTTTCAAACTCTTGCAACTCCAACTCGTCACCGTCTTCTAAACCAACTTTTTCTGACATCAATGAAATGATTTCATCACGGTATTTTGTTCCATCCATTAATTTGTATTTCACCGCATCATCGGCTCTACGAATGAATGCACTGTCGGCAATCGTGTTTAATTTTTCAATCTTCACTTTACGATCTGCTGAAATATCTGTACGAATATCTTCCCACATTGATGTTAAGTAGCGCTCAATTTGCACACGACTTGAATCACTCATGTTTTCACGGAAGAAAGGTTCAACAGCACTTTTGAAATCATTGTTCGATCCGCGAATCACTTGCACTTCCACTTCTAATTTATCCAATGTTCCTTTGAAGAACGATAACTCAGCACCAAGTCCAATGAATTCCATTGTAGAAGATGGAAAACCATACACTTCATTCGCAGCAGAAGAAACGTAATATTCTTTTTGCGTAATCACCTCACCACCGTTGTAAGCAACAACAAATTTTCCACTTTTTTCAAAGTCATTGATAGCATTGCGAATTTCTCTAGCAGTAGCATATCCACAGCTAAGATCACCGATTTCCAAAAAGACACCTTTGATTTTAGAATCTGTTTTTGCATGCTCCAATCCATACAAAATGTCACTTAATCCAATTTTTTTATCCATTTGGAAAGATGATGGATTGAATGTTGAACTAGACTTTTCACCAATTTCACCTGACAAAGTCATGTGTAAAACGGTATTGTTTTTTATTGCTAAGGGTTTTGGACCAAACTTACCAAAGCTTCCAACCAAGCCACCAAGGATCAATGAAAAAATGATTAGACCAATAATGGACATAATAAATACAGCCAAAAAACTAGGCCAAAATATTTTACCGAATGTGATTTTCTTTTCTGTCATAATGAGAGATTATATGAAGGTAAATGTAGGTCAATATTCTTGCTAAACTGGTTTTAAATTGATGGATGGCGACATAGTGTTTTAAATGCTTGTTCTTAATGATAAATGAGGCTTGGAAGAAATGAGTTATCTACAAAAAATCAAGAATTGTCGAAAAAAAAAAGGTATTCAAAAAAATCTCGTTAACTTGCTAGTCTAAAACTAGAAATTACAAGTACTATGATGAGAAACTCACTTCTTATTCTATCCTTAATTATTGGATCTTTTTGCTACTCACAAGACTATTCAAGAGTTAAAATTAATTCGGACGCTATTGGTTTGGCTTTTCTTGCTGAACACGGTGTTACGATCGACCACGGAACATACAAGGAAAACATGTTCTTTATTTCAGATTTCTCTGCAGCGGAAATTCAAGTGATGCGTGATTACAATTACGACATTGAAATTTTGATTGAAGATGTTCAGAAATATTACGTTCAACAAAACTTGATTGCTACTGAGCCAACAGAAAAAAATGTGGCGTGTTCAGGAGCAGGTGGTGGCTCAAACGATTTCACACCAACGATTCCGTCAAATTTCAACCATGGTTCAATGGGTGGCTATTTAACGTACAGTGAAATGTTGGCTGAGTTAGATGCAATGGCGGCGCAATATCCAAATTTAATTACAGCGAAAGCACCGATTTCAACCTTTCTAACATTTGAAAACCGTCCAATTTATCACGTGATGCTTTCTGATAATCCAACGATTGATGAAGCGGGTGAAACGAAAATTTTGTACACAGCCATTCACCATGCGCGTGAACCAATGGCTTTGATGGAAACAATTTTCTACATGTGGTACTTGTTAGAGAACTACGCAACAAATGAAGAAGTGCAATACATCGTTAACAACATGAAATTGTACTTTGTGCCGTGTTTGAATCCAGATGGATATGTGTACAATGAAACGACTGACCCAAATGGTGGAGGAATGCACCGTAAAAACCGTCGCAATGTTGGAACAACAAATAAAGGTGTCGATTTAAATAGAAACTATTCATACGGTTGGGGAACGACAGGAACTTCGACAACGAATATGAATGATGAAACCTATTGTGGTGCATCGGCTTTCACTGAACCAGAAACACAAGCAATGCGTTGGTTGGTGCAAAACAATGATTTTATAACAGCATTTAATGCACATACTTTTGGAAACGATATTTTATTCCCAATCGGAACAACAACAGCTGAATTCGCTGATCACCACGATTATTTCCAAGCGGAATCAAATCACATGGTACAATACAATGGCTATACGGCAATGAAATCGTCAACTTTGTATCAAGCTTCTGGTGATTCTGATGATTACATGTACAAAGTAGATATTGGTGTTGGACAAAAAGATACGATTTTCGTGCACACGCCTGAAATTGGAACAGACTTCTGGCCACCAATCAGCGAAATTGATCCAACATGTCAAGACATGGTTTTCCCGAACTTAGTTTTGGCGCACATTACACGCGTTTATGTTGTTACTAGCGATACAGATCCTTCTTCTGTTGCAACGATGACTGGAAACTTCAACCACGATAGTTATCGTTTGGGATTGGAAAATGGTTCAGTAACAGTGTCGATTGAGCCTTTGTTAAACATTGCTTCAGTTGGAGCGCCAGTTGCACACAATTTGGCAATTCAACAAACGGAAGCAGGAGCGATTTCATACTCTTTGACTCCTGGAATTCAATTCGGTGATCAAATCAAATACATCTTGAAAACAGATAACGGTTTGTGGGTGAAACGCGATACAATCATTAAAACGTATGGTGCTTTAACATTACAAGCTTTGGAAGACGGAAGTGCAACCAACTGGACAGGAACGTGGGGAACAACAACATCAACGTATGTTTCTGCTTCAACATCGTATGCGGATAGTCCAACTAGCAACTATACGACAAACGCGAACAAAACATATACGTATGTTCCTTCAATCGATTTAACAAATGCAACTTCTGCAATGATTACCTATTATGCAAAATGGGACATCGAAGCAGATTATGACTTTACGCAATTCCAAGTGTCAACAGACAATGGAACAACATGGGTTGGACAATGTACAAACTACACTGTTCCTGGAACAAGTGGTGGAATGAGTTCAAGTGTTCAACCAAACAATTTACCGGTTTACGAAGGCGTTCAAACGTCTTGGGTATTGGATGAAGTCAACTTGAGTGATTATTTGGGGCAAACCATTAAAGTGCGTTTCCAATTGAAATCAGATAATGGTGTAAATGGAAATGGATTCTTCTTCGACGATTTCAAAATCATGTACAACGAAGCAGGAGCGATTGTAACACCTGAATCAAATTTCACGGCAAGTGCAACAACGATTTGTGAAGGCGAATCAATTACATTTACAGATTTCTCGTCAAACGTACCAACAGCATGGGCGTGGAATTTTGGTGATGGACAAACATCAACTGATCAAAACCCAGTGCACACATTTACAACAGCTGGAACATACACAGTAGATTTGACAGTAACAAACACAGCAGGTTCAGATTCGTACCAAATGTCAGTTACGATTGAGAATTGTGCAACGATTGAGAACTTAGAGAAAAATGGTGTTTCAATTGTACCAAATCCAAACAATGGAAACTTTGTGATCAAAGGATTGGAGCTTGGAACAGACTTCGCGATCTATGACTTGAACGGAAAAGTACTTTTGAAAAAAGCAGTTACTTCTAAATTCGAAGAAATTCAATTGGATGGAGTAGGCGCAGGCTTATATTACTTACACACAACGAAAAACGGTGTTGTTGGACAAATGAAGTTCGCAGTACTTTAAGAACAATAGAAAATTAGATAGAATCCTCTCTGCTTCGGTAGAGGGGATTTTTTTGTTTAAAGAAGATAATCTCAATTTAGCTTAACGTTTATTTTTTCACCACAACGACACCAAGTACACTAGGATGCCCGCTTTAAACGGTCACAAGGGATTTCTTTAATCAAACAAATTATTTAACATCAACACAGTTGATGAACCACTTTGTGCCTTCTACAGTGGGCTGTTCACTTAACCTTTGTGAACCTTGTGGTTAAACCTCTGCGTTCTCTGCGCCTCTGTGGTGAAAAACAGGAGATATATTGTTTTTAACCACATAGGTACATAGTTTAAGCTGACGCCCATTACGCCCATAAGCAAAACATAGTTGAATTTACAAGGTAAATTCTCCAACTTATGCTAACTCCACACACAGCACTTCTAACAACACCTATGTTACTATGTGGTTTAAATTTTTTCACCACGGAGGCACGGAGGACAAATCACGACCGCCGAAGAGCTTATCCCGATTCATAAATCACGACCGCCGTCATGCAGCAACGCAGCTAATCATGAATGACAAATCACCCTGTCTGCGCTGGTGGCTACGACAGGCAGGGAATCATAAATCACAAATTAAGAATCACAAATCACGAATCTTTTTTACATTCGTAA
>JBDKHH010000055.1:0-9524 GCA_039797785.1 Bacteroidota bacterium
GAAATCGGTCAAAAAGGTCTGGAAGAATTGCAATTTGTGTTTGATCAAGTAAATGATTTAGGCTTGCAAAAAGCGGAATTGGAATTCGATATAACACTTGCTCGAGGACTCAACTATTACACAGGAGCGATTTTCGAAGTGAAAGCGAACGGCGTTAAAATGGGAAGTATTTGTGGTGGTGGACGTTACGACGACTTAACTGGTTTATTCGGAATGAAAGGCATGTCAGGTGTTGGAATTTCATTTGGTGCTGATCGTATTTACGATGTTTTAACTGAATTGGAATTGTTCCCGAAAGAAACAGATCAAGGACTAACGTTGATGTTTGTGAACTTTGGAGAAAAAGAACAAGCGCACTGCATGAAATTGGTGAAAGCAACACGTGATAATGGAATCGATTCTGAATTGTATCCAAGTGCTGCGAAAATGCAAAAGCAAATGAAATATGCCAATGATCGCAAAGTGCAATATGTTGCCATCGTTGGAGAAGCTGAAATGGCTGAAGACTTAATCCAGTTGAAAAATATGGAAACTGGTGAGCAGGATGAAATGAGTATTGAAGAAATAATCGTCCACCTTAAAAGACTTTAGTTTTATCACACTGTAAAGTCGAATTGAATTCGACTTTTATATCAAAGAGACGTATATATGAAAAACTACCAAATAAATAACAACTGGATTTCACTTGAGGAAATCGACAATATACTTGGCGAACATCGCACCTTAGTTTTAGGTGATGACGCGCGTGCAGCAATTCAAAAATGCCGCACGTATTTAGATGAAAAAATCAAACGTCACGATAAGTTAATTTACGGTATCAATACTGGATTCGGTTCATTGTGTAACACGGCAATTGATGAAAAAGATTTGGAGCAATTGCAAACAAATTTGGTTCGTTCTCATGCATGTGGAACAGGTGAGGAGGTTCCTCAAGAAATTGTAAAACGCATGCTTTTGTTGAAAGTTTTAGGACTTTCTCACGGTAGTTCAGGTGTACAAGTGGCAACTGTTGAGCGTTTGATTTATTTCTTTAACAACAACATTTTACCGGTAGTTTATCAACAAGGAAGCTTGGGAGCATCAGGTGATTTAGCACCATTGGCACATCTTTCTTTGCCTTTATTAGGAGAAGGTGAAGTATATTTTCAAGGAGTGAAACATGCAACTTCTGACGTGTTAAAAGCCTTGCATCTTGAACCAATAGTTTTGCAATCAAAAGAAGGATTGGCTTTGTTGAACGGTACTCAATTCATGAGTTCGTATGCTTCATATTGCGTTTCGAAAGGAAAGAAATTGTGGAACCAATGGAACAAAGTAGCAGCTTTATCTTTAGAAGGATATGATGGTCGCTTAAATCCATTTCAAGCAAATGTTAATGAGATTCGTAACCAGGTTGGACAAATTGAAACAGCACATATTTTTAGAAATTTATTAGCAGGAAGTGAAATTGTTGCGCAAGAAAAAGCGCATGTGCAAGATCCATATTCATTCCGTTGTATTCCTCAAGTGCATGGTGCTTCGAAGGATGCAATTGATTATGCGGCAATGATTGTTGAACGCGAAGTAAACGCGGTTACCGACAATCCAACGATTTTCCCAGATGACGATGACGTTGTTTCAGCAGGAAATTTCCATGGACAACCATTGGCGATCACGATGGATTTCTTGGCGATTGCCTTGGCGGAAATGGGAAGTATTTCTGAACGTCGCGTTTATAAATTGATTTCAGGAACACGTGGTTTACCAGCTTTTTTGGTTGCAAATCCAGGTTTGAATTCAGGATTCATGATTCCGCAATATGCAGGAGCATCAGTGGTTAGTCAAAACAAACAATTGTGTACACCTGCATCGATTGATACAATTGATTCATCCAACGGACAAGAAGATCACGTTTCGATGGGCGCAAATGCAGCAACAAAATTGTACCGAATTGTCGAAAATTGCTTCACAATTCAAGGAATTGAGTTGTTAAATGCTGCACAAGCATTCGAATTCAGAAGACCATTAAAATCTTCGCCGATTTTAGAAGAAGTATTTGCTGCTTACCGTCAAAAGGTAAACTTTGTTAACGACGACATTTATTTGCATCCATTGATGATGGAAAGTATTAAATTTGTGAAAGAAAAATTTTAAGACATGGAATTCGATAATCAGATTGACAATATTCAAGGTAAGAGAAGTGAACGCCCAGGTTTCTTGAAGACCTTGTGTATCATGAGTTTTATTTCAACTGGTTTGGCATTGGTTTCGGGATTTATCAACTTGTTGTCAGGACCTTTCACTAAGGAAGAAATGATTGAACAAAAGGTTCAAATGATGAAGTCAATCGATGAATTGAGAACACTAGAAATGGGAAGTTTAGCTGAAATGTTTGAGAAAATTCAACGCATGTCAGAATCAATGAATGGACATTTTTATGCAGCTCAAATTGTCTCTTTGTTAGTTGTTTCAATCGGTATTTTTGGTGTTTGGAAAATGTGGAATGGTGTAAAACTCGGATTCCATTTGTACATCATTTATTCATTACTATCTGTATTAACAGTTTATTTCTTTGTTGCACCAGTGGACGTACCTTCATTTGTAGTGATTGTAAACCTTATATTTTCTGGAATCTTCGTCTTCATGTATTCGCGCAACCTTAAATGGATGAAGTAATCTTCAATTCAGGAATTCATGATTTATAATTTGTGATTCTTTTTTTATCTCAAATCACGAATTACAAATTACGAATCACAAATTACGAATTACGAATGGCGAATTTCGAATGCCAAATTCTTTTGTGTATCTTTGCGCCAAATTTCGAGTGAGTTATGATTTCAGTAAATAATTTATCCCTGCAATTTGGGAAACGCGTTTTGTTTGACGAAGTGAATGTAAAGTTCGTTAACGGAAACTGCTACGGTGTGATCGGTGCGAATGGTGCAGGAAAATCTACATTTTTAAAAATCCTTACAGGTGAACAGGATCCAACTACTGGACGTGTTGAACTTGAGCCAGGAAAACGCCTTGCTGTATTAAAACAAAATCACTTTGAATTTGATGAATACGAAGTGCTTCAAACAGTAATCATGGGACACAAACGTTTGTTTGAAATCATGACTGAAAAAGACGCTTTGTATGCAAAACCTGATTTTTCTGATGCTGACGGAATGCGCACTGCGGAATTAGAAGGTGAATTTGCTGATTTAGAAGGTTGGAATGCTGAAACAGATGCTGCAACGCTTTTGAGTAACCTTGGTATTGAAGAATCGAAGCACTACATTAAAATGGAAGAGCTTTCGAATGATTTGAAAGTACGTGTATTGTTGGCGCAAGCATTGTTCGGTAATCCAGACGTGTTGGTACTCGATGAGCCAACGAATGACCTCGATTTAAAAACCATTGGATGGTTGGAAGACTTCTTATTGGATTTCAAAAATACCGTGATTGTTGTATCGCATGACCGTCACTTCTTGGATACGGTTTGTACGCACATTTGTGATATTGATTACAGTAAATTGAACATGTTTACTGGTAACTACTCATTCTGGTATCAATCATCTCAATTAGCTGCACGTCAACGTTCAGATAAAAACAAAAAAGCAGAAGAAAAGAAAAAGGAATTACAAGATTTCATCTCTCGTTTCTCTGCCAATGCTTCGAAATCGAAACAAGCTACAAGTCGTCGTAAAATGTTGGATAACTTGAACATTGAAGAAATTCAGCCGTCAAGTAGAAAATATCCTGGAATTACGTTCCACCAAGAACGTGAGGCAGGAAACCAAATTTTAAGCATCGAAAATCTTTCTGCTACAGCTGAAGGAAAAACATTGTTCAAAGGCTTGAATTTAATTGTCAACAAAGGCGATAAAATTGCATTTATTTCAAAAAATTCTGTTGCATTGACTGCTTTCTTTGAAATTATCTCAGGAAATGCGAAACCAGAAACAGGTGAATTTACATTTGGAACAACAATCAGTACAGCCTATTTGCCAAATGATAATCATTCATACTTTGTAGATAAATTACCATTGATTGATTGGTTGCGTCAATTTGCGCAAACAGATGAAGAACGCGAAGAAGTATATTTAAGAACGTTCTTGGGACGTATGTTGTTTACAGGTGAAGAAGCTTTGAAAACGGCGAATGTTCTTTCTGGAGGAGAAAAAGTACGTTGTATGTTATCTAAAATGATGTTTGCAAAAGCAAATTTATTATTGATGGACGAACCAACGAATCACTTAGATCTTGAATCGATTACAGCATTGAACAACGGTATGAACGAATTCCAAGGAACATTGATGTTTACATCGCATGACCACGAATTAGTAAACACGGTTGCAAATCGTATTGTTGAAATCACACCAAATGGAATCATCGATAAAATGATGCCATACGATGATTATTTAGCAGATGCTAAAATCGGTCAAATGCAAGAAGAATTGTACGCTTAATTTAGCGTTCATTATATAATTCAAGCCACAGATCTTTCGATTTCTGTGGCTTTTTTGTGGGAATTAATTTCTTTATTGGTATTATTCTCTTTCCATTATTACTTTTTGAATTCTAAACCCCTCAAAACCACCTCAAATATTCATTCAAACACCCTGTTTGATAAAAAGATTAAAAAAAATTACAAGAGTCGATTTTTTTTTTAACATTAGCTTCGTGGGTTTGGGTAAACGTTGTAAATCATTGAAAACCAAACAAACAGTTGCAACGAAACACAGAAAAATAAAAACAACTTAAACGTCTTTTTCTTTGTTGATTTATTGAAATGTTCTACAAACAAAACGCGATTGTTTGTGAAACAAAAAAGGAAGAGCGGTCACTCCTCCTTCTTGTTTTTTGCTCAAATCTTTTTGACCGATTAGAAGCGAGTATAGCTTTACATTGTTAAGTACCCAGCTACTTTGTGAAGGTAAGACAAAAAAGTTATATGGGAAATATATTTTACTTAACATTTTAATTATGAAAAAGTTATTATTGTCAATCGCAATTACAATTTTTGGATTTATTTTGAATGCTCAAGAGGTTCCAACTTCTCTTCTGGATAGAATAAATGCAGTAAATTACATTTTTGAAGGAAAAGTATTGGAATCTAAACCCTATTTTACAAATAACGGACAATACATTAGAACTTCAAATTTAGTTCAAATCACGAAGATATTGAAAGGTAATCTAAAATGTGGAACAATTGAAATAATCACAAACGGAGGGGAACTCGACAATAGAGAAATTAGTATTTCCCATTCTTTGGAATTGTATCCAAATGCTATGGGAATTTTTCTTTGCAATGAAACAACAAGACCTCTATCTCCTATTGACTTTTATTCAGAAACGAATATTGAAAAGTTGGAAGGGCAATTTGAAAATCAATCCTTTATTCAATATTGGTGGAATGGTCAAACTATTAATGCGGCCGATGTTTGGCAAAATTTTGATAGTTTAAATCAGGTTTATAATATCGTTGAGCAATTGTCAGGTATGAATTTTATTGATTGTGGTGATGGAATTAAAGAAATTAAACCAGAAATTAATTTAAAAACAGCTGAAGAGGATTTTCCAATTTACTTGAAAGAGGATTTTGACGAATTGATAAATTACGCTAAATTTAAGAAAGAAAACTATACACGCTTATTGTCTGCAAAAAGTTTAGATAAAATATTTTACAGTCTAGATAATTTGTCTATAACTGGTATTACTCAGAAATACTTAGAATTTGATGTTAATGTTAAAGATAATTTAGGAACGAAATTTTTAGATCAATCAGCCGTAAGAATTGAATACGATCCAATCGCATTCGGTACCAATATCGTAGCTAACGGTAATATTATTGTAACAAGAGGCACATTAAATGCTGACCCAAACTGCTATTCTTCGCCTATACCCACTGACGCAAATAATAACACTATATTAATTCCTGCACTGGAAACTGTCTTTTCGCAATGCAAGGCACCAATTTTACAAACTGACCAAAGCATAATGCATATAAAAATGAAAATTCAAACATGTAATATACCAAATGATATTGCGCTAGTTGATACTTCTACATTTTTTGGACCAAGTTTGATTATTAACTACTCAGCTTATGCCGATTTTCCAGCAGATACTTTTCAAACATATTATGATAATTTAGAACATTCACAAATTAAAGATGTTCCTGAATGTATTTCGTATTGGCCTAAAACTTTAGCTGGCGGAATTGATGACACCCTAACTATTAAAGGTAATTCTTTTGGTATTAATAAAGGTTACATACTTTTTCCAAATGCCGATGATGGTGGAACTTCTGAAGTATTAATAGAAGGAGATCAAATTTCACTTTGGAATGATAGTATTATTAAATTTGTCATTCCATCTAGCGCAAATCATTATGTAACAACTTCTACCTTCAAGGTACCTGCAGGCACTGGAATCTTTAAAGTTCATTCTGAATTTGGAGCAAGTATTCTTGTGGATACCATTGAGGTGGTTTTTTCAGTGATGAATCATCCTACTGATTATCGACCTTATGTTGTTGCTCCTTGGACTTCAATGAATAAAAAGTTTACTTTTAGATGTGATACAGTCGTTGCAAATTATGATGGAGGAAAAATGAAAGAAGTCATTGATAAAGCACTAAGAGATTGGAAATGCTTAACTGGGATTAATTGGGAATTGGGTTCGGATATCAACTCTGAAATTTCAGATCCATTAATTGATGAAGTATGTACAATTTCATTTTTTAATTATCCAGATTCTTCAACTATTTTAGCCGCAACTCATGTCAGAAAAAGTAGAAGTATATCTTCATCAGACACATCCTATCAGATATTTGAAAATGATATTGTAATAAATAGTGATAAAGTTTGGTTTTCAGATACAATCTCAACTACAATAATTCCCTCAGGTCAAAAGGATTTTTATGAAACAATTTTACACGAATTAGGTCATGCACATGGATTAAATCATGTAATAGATCCAAATGCCGTAATGCACTTTTCAGTTAATAATTCTACACGACTTATTGATTTACCAAGCGACTTATCCTGTGATCATGGAGGAAATTGGATGGCTGATTATACGAATAATTTATCAAATCTAATACTTTCGACTGATTACAATCGAATGAATTTTGACACGATAAACCCATGCAGTTCAATTTTGGAAATAACCGAAATGGTAAATTTAGAAGATGTTTCAATCACAGTTTTTCCTAATCCTTGCCAACAAAATATAACGGTCAGCATTGAGGATGAAATACATGATAAAATGATTGTATCCATACATGATCTCAATGGAAAACTAATTAAACAAACGGAATCATTGGATTTAATTGACGTTTCAAATCTTGATGGTGGTTCCTATTATTTGAGAATACATTCTATGGATGGCAAATTTCAAGGAGCTGCTAAATTTATTAAACGATGAAAACAATAACAATTTTTATTATTTGTCTAGTTTCATTTTCGTGTTCAGTCCTAAAAAACACTAAGAAAATAGAATTTCAAGGGCAAGTATGTGTAAAATCATATAAAGGCTCTAAAATTCAAGTAGAATTTCCTATAAAGTCATCTTTAACTTTATATAAAAATGATTCTACTGAAATTGCAAGTTTTGAAACAAATGAAAATGGAGAATTCAAAGAAACAATTGTTATTAAAAAAAAATGGAATCCACTTTTTTTAAAAATTCAAGGTCTTGAAAATAAATACCTAGATACTTTGATTCCGAAATATGACATTGGTGCAATTAGTTTTTCATGTAATTCCCATAAAGAAACGATTTACAACATTTTTTTGAAAAGAGACTATATGAATACTTTTTATCTAAACTGTGTGATGAACGAAAATGTATTAAATGATTACCACGAATAAAAACTTTCGGTAATCGCAAACAAGCGACAGTCCTGATTAAAAAAATCGGGACTGTCGCCTGTTTGCAAACCAATTATAAATAGATCATTCTTATGGAAAACTAATTAAACAAACGGAATCATTGGATTTATACCGAAAGTATATTCAATATAGTCCAATTTTGGTGAAACCTCATTGGACTATTTTCATGTAATACCGAAAGTATATTCAATATAGTCCAAATGAATTGTACTATTTTCATATTACATCGGCATTATACTTGAAATCTATGGGTTAAAATTAAAAATCACATCGTATAACATCGGCATTTACCATTGTAATTTTTCATTTTAGTTTGGACTAAAATGAAAAAACAATTGGTATTAATTGACTTTTCAAATCTTGATGGTGGTTCCTGTTTTTTGAAAACACCCACTTTGATAAAAAGATTAATAACCTCAGTTCGGTTATTCTTTAGAAGTTCAGATTTCATTTTAAATGATTGATTTAGGCGTGATTATGGAGTTTAAGCTGGCTTAAGCGACTAATCACAACGACAAGCAATCAAATTAAAATGGAAAGCTTTAGGATGAACCCGCCTCTAAAAGGCCATTTTCTTCCTAAAACTCATTCACAATAAATGATTATTGCTCTTTCATTTTAGTCGAATATAGCCATTTATAAGCGGTCTGAACTCAAAATAATAATCGAACTGAGGTTAATAAAATTTGTAAGAGTAGCTTATCCTTCTTCAACATTCCGAATTAGCTCTGTTGTCGCAAGAATCACTATTTTTGACTACAAATTTTCAAAATCATGGTGAATTATTCTTTTAGCATTGAAAACGCAAGCCAACAATACATTCAAATCAAAGCAACATTTGAGGTTTCAAAAGAAACAACAATCGTTCGTTTACCCAGTTGGAGACCTGGACGCTATGAACTAGGCAATTTTGCAAAAAATGTAAAAGGATTTAAAGTTTATAATGACGAGAATAAACGTATTGATGCTGTAAAAGTGAGCAAAGACGCGTGGGAAATTCAAACCACAACTACAAAATCCATTCGTGTTGAATATGCGTATTATGCCTTCGATTTAAATGCGGGCTCAACGTATCTGTCGAAAGAACAATTGTATGTGAATCCAGTGAATTGTTGTGTTTTTACTGAAGAAACAGCGCAGGAAGCAACAAAAGTGGAAATCCATATTCCAACTTCTTGGAAAGTGGCAGGTTCAATGAAAAATGAGAATAACGTGTTATTCGCAGCAAATTTCGATGAGTTAGCAGATTCTCCTTTCATTTGTTCAGCAAATCTTCAACATGATTCCTATCAAGCAGGTGAAACAACTTTTCATTTGTGGTTCAACGGACAAGTGAAACCAGATTGGGAGCGATTGAAAAAAGATTTCAAAGCCTTTTCTGAAAAGCAAATTGAGAAATTCGTTGAGTTTCCAGTTGAAGAATACCACTTCTTATTCCAAATTCTTCCTACAAAAGCGTATCATGGTGTGGAACATTGCAAATCGACTGTGATTTGTTTGGGACCAACATACGATTTATTCGGACCGATTTATAAAGAATTATTAGGCGTTTCATCGCACGAATTGTATCACACGTGGAATGTGAAAGCGATTCGACCAATTGAAATGTATCCGTACGATTTCACAAAAGAAAATTATTCGCGTTTAGGATACATTTGTGAAGGA
>JBDKHH010000056.1:0-5149 GCA_039797785.1 Bacteroidota bacterium
AGCCTCAGTCAACGATTCAATTAATTTATTTCACCAATTTTCTATACTTGATTCGTTTTGGACCATTGTCACCCAAACGTTTTTTACGATTTTCTTCGTATTCTGTGTATGATCCTTCAAACCAATACACTTCCGAATCACCTTCAAACGCCAAAATATGTGTACAAATACGATCCAAGAACCAACGGTCGTGAGAAATAACCACCGCACAACCTGCAAAATTCTGAATTCCTTCTTCCAATGCACGCAAGGTGTTTACGTCAATATCATTCGTAGGCTCATCCAGTAACAAGACATTCGCCTCTGTTTTCAAGGTCATTGCTAAATGTAAACGATTTCGTTCACCACCTGATAAAATTCCAACTTTCTTGTTTTGATCTGAACCGTTGAAGTTAAATTTCGACAAATAAGCTCTTGAATTGATTTTTTGATTTCCGACTTCTACGAATTCCAAACCATTTGAAACAACTTCAAAAACTGTTTTATCTGGATGAATATCTTTGTGCGTTTGATCAACATAACCAATTTTAACCGTCTCTCCTACTGCAAATTCACCATTGTCAGGCTGTAATTCATCCATGATCATTTTGAAAATCGTTGTTTTACCAGCACCATTCGGTCCGATAATTCCAACAATTCCAGCTGGTGGCAATTTGAAATTCAAATTATCGTACAATAATTTATCACCAAATGATTTTGCTACAGCATTCGCATCGATTACATTGTTTCCTAAACGAGGACCATTTGGAATCGGCATTTCCAACATTGCTTCTTTGTCTTTCAAGTCTTCAGAAAGCATTTTATCGTAGTTTGCAATACGTGCTTTATTTTTGGCATGTCGTCCTTTTGGATTCATACGCACCCACTCCAACTCACGCGCTAACATTTTCTGACGTTTCGATTCAGATTTCTCTTCTTCTTTTAAACGATTTCCTTTTTGCTCCAACCATGAAGTATAGTTTCCTTTCCATGGAATTCCTTCTCCACGATCCAACTCAAGAATCCATCCAGCAACGTTATCCAAGAAATAACGGTCGTGCGTTACAGCGATAACTGTTCCTTTGTATTGTTGTAAATGTTGCTCCAACCACTCAATTGACTCAGCATCCAAGTGATTCGTAGGCTCATCCAACAATAAAATATCTGGATTTTGTAATAATAAACGACACAAAGCAACACGACGTTTTTCACCTCCAGAAAGTGTTGAAATCAATTGATCATCTGGCGGACAACGCAAAGCATCCATGGCGCGTTCCAACTTTGTATCCAACTCCCACGCATCCAATGCATCGATTTTATCAGAAACAACACTTTGGCGAGCGATTAACTTATCCATTTTATCAGGATCGTTCAAAATCTCTTCATCCATGAATGAATTATTGATTTCTTCATATTCCTTCAAGACGTCAACCGTTTCCTGTGCTCCTTCTAAAACGATATCTTTCACCGTTTTATTCAAATCCAATTCTGGTTCTTGTGGTAAATAACCAACAGTATATCCTGGAGAAAAAACAACATCTCCTTGATACGCATTATCCAAACCTGCAATAATTTTCATTACTGTAGATTTACCAGAACCATTTAAACCGATGATTCCGATTTTCGCTCCGTAGAAGAACGATAAGTAAATATTTTTAATGATTTGTTTTCCTTGAGGCGTGTTTTTCGAAACACCGACCATTGAAAAGATGATTTTTTTATCGTCTGACATATGCTAAAAAATGATTTTCTCAAAGTTAATAAAGGAAAACGAAAGTGCCTTGAAAAGTAAAAGTTTATTGCATAAAAAAAGTCCTGACATTACTACCAGGACTTAAATCAATTTCATTTTTTACATTGCGGCCAAACCAATCAGCCCAATTAAAAATACTAGACCGTAAATCGATAAGATTAC
This sequence comes from Bacteroidota bacterium, assembly GCA_039797785.1. Classification (GTDB taxonomy): domain Bacteria; phylum Bacteroidota; class Bacteroidia; order Flavobacteriales_D; family Crocinitomicaceae; genus M0103. Next base: position 1,895 of record JBDKHH010000056.1, read on the forward strand.
AATCATAAAAATCCCTGAAAATTTAAATAAGGACTTTAAGTTTTCAAACCCATCTTCCAAATTGTTTTGTTGAGAGTTTTGAATCGCCAATTTCATTTTTACAGCAAAATTGTACAAATAGCGTGTCGGAAAGTAATACAACAAGGCCATAAGTAAATAGGTGAATCCCATAACGAAAGGTCCGCCCGAAATACCTGACAATCCAGAAAACCTTGACATACTCGCCCCTGAAACAATCGCAATAAGAGCTCCAAGAACAATCAATCCAATAAACACAAAACCAACTATTGCTAAAAATTTAGCCCATTTTGCCGTTTCTAATAAAAAATTATTGATTTTGGAATTAATAGTTAATTCTCCCGAAGTAATTTGATTGTCTAACGTTTCCATACTATAAAAGGTTATAAAATTAAAAAGCCTCCCTGTTTGAGAGGCTTTATTTGAAATAAAATATTTGTTTAATTATCTAATAAATCGTTAGAACCTGAACCTTGGCTTGTTCCATCCAATCTAATATATTTCGCATCACCAAATGCTAAAATTGATTGAAAAATAATTCCTAAGAAAATTAAACCAATTCCAAAACCAGTGCTTTTACCAAACACTTTCGCAAGTCTTAGACTATCCATAATTGATACCACAAGCACAGCTATCGGACCTAAAATAGGAATAATTGATGCAAAATACAGAATCATCCACCAATTTGGACGTTGAACAACTTGTGTATAAACATACAAATTGTAAAAAGGAATTAAAATTGCCCATCCCGGTTGCCCAGCTTTCGTGAACACTTTCCACATCACAATTACCGCATAAACAGCAATTAAAAGTAATACAACTAAATAAGCAGCCAATACTTCGTACAAATCATTTAAATCATACATAATAATAGTTTTAAAGTTTAAGAAAGCAAGATAATTTTTTAACATTAATTCACAACTATTTTTTTTTCAATTTTATTAACAATTTAATGTTCGGTTTCAAATATCAAGACTTTTTTGTAAGTTTGATACTATGAAGAATTTTGTTCTCTTATTAGTTCTTACATCAGTAGTGTCTTGTAAAAAAGGCAAGGCAGATTTCACGTTGAAAGGCACAATTACGGATCTTACATTCAATCAAGCCCACAGTGGAGCTACTGTTAAACTTTACCAAGTTCCTATTGGTTCGACAAATGAAGAGTTGATTCAAACTTCAACCATTGGTTCGGATGGTACTTATTCATTCACTTTCCCTAGAGACAAAATAGAAAAGTACATACTCCGCATATCTAAAACCAATTATTTTGAACTTGAAGAAACAGTACTGTTTAAAGATTTAACGATTGAAGAAGATAACATAAGAAATTATGGAACGTATGCAAAAGCATGGGTCAAACTAACCTTTAAAAATACCATTTCACCCTCTTCTTCGGATGAATTTAAATTCATAAAGCAAGAAGGAAAAGAAGGTTGTGCAGAATGTTGCTCGGAGAATGAACAGTTCTTGTACGGAATTGCTGACACCTCTATTTATTGTATAAACAATGGAAATGAAGTATACTCTTACTTGTATTTCAAATTATACACAAACTTTTCAGGTACAATGCAAACCACAACAACAGCTTTTGATACTACTGAAATTATTTTGAACTATTAAGCGCGATTTTAAACAATTGGTAAATTAAATTATTGACCAATTTTCACATTTAGTTATTCATCCTCCAATACATCTCTCAAGCGCTGACGCAATTGACGATTGTATGTTTCAATCAAATACTTTAAATAATTCGGAGTACTCTTCGAAATACATTTTGTATAATGTTTTAAGCGATGCTCAACGTGTTCTTGCAAAGCAGCCATCAACTCTAATCCATGAAAGAAATCAGTTGCAGATGTAGAAATCACCTCGAAATGATTATCCATTGACATATCAACGGCATCCTTCCCTTTTCTACCTTGATCCAAACATTCGTAATAAACATCCTTGATATTGAATTCTTCCAAACGCTTAGTTTCCAATACTTCCACTAATGCTCGTGGAAATTCAAATTCTACTTCAAATTCTAAATCATCGTTTTCAGTTAAACGCGATTCTAAGAAACGATCTGGAAAACGGAATGCATCTTGCCAGTTCAAATAATCTTGCCAAAAACCAAAACGGCGAACATTGTTCCCAAGATCTATAAGCTTAAACTTATCTTTATTCGGCAATTTACGTGATCCACGACCAATCATTTGATGATACAAGGTCAACGAACGTGTTGCTCTATTTAAAATAATCGTTTGAACTGTCGGCTCATCGAATCCTGTTGTCAAAATCCCAACTGAAGTTAGAATAGCATCCGGCGTTGTTTTGAACCAACTCAATACATCTTTTCGATCTTTATCACTAAACGTCGAATCCAAGTGACGAATTTTATACCCACGCTTTTTAAACGTTTCCTCCACGCGCAAGGACGTATCAATTCCTGAATTAAAGATCAATGTTTTATCACCAACAGCCACTTCTTCGTATGCAAACAACAATTTTTCCTGCATGAAGAAATTCCCATAGACTTGATCAGAACTACTAACAGTGAAATCACCATTCGATCCAATTTTCAACCCATGCAAATTAACATCGTACGTATATGTTTCTGCATCAGACAAATAACCACTTTCAATTAAACTAGAGATTGATTCACCAACGATTAATTTGTTGTAATTATCGTTTAAAGGAAGCGCTTTATTAGAACTCAAAGGAGTTGCTGTAACACCTAAGATATTTCCACCTTCGTAAAACTGAAAAATCTTTCTAAAACTGTTGTAATGCGCCTCATCGACGATTACCAAACCAACACCTTCGATAAAATTACCATCTTCATTCAAACGGTTATTCAAGGTTTCAACCATTGCAATAAAACAATTGTATTCTCCTTGATCTGGAATCTTTTTAACGTCACTATTAATGATCTTATTACGAACACCAATAGCAGCAAGCTGTTTTGAAGTTTGAACGGAAAGTTCGATGCGATGCGTTAAAATCAACACCTTTTCATTCATCTTTTCGATGAAACGTTTTGCAATCTCAGAAAAGATTACTGTTTTACCTCCACCAGTTGGAAGTTGAAAAAGCAAATTGAAGTTTTTTCCATTTTTTTCTAGTTCGTCAACAATAGAATGAACGGTTTTCTCTTGGAAAGGGTAAAGTGTTTTTGCTTCGTATAATTCTGTATCAATCATTCTAATGTGTGCGAAAATGGGGGTACAAAAGTACCTCCTTTTATTCGAAATA
>JBDKHH010000057.1:0-7562 GCA_039797785.1 Bacteroidota bacterium
ACAGGATTAGCATCGGATAATGGAAAATTTAAAGTTCCAACTTTGCGTAACATTGCGCTTTCAGGGCCGTATATGCATGACGGAAGGTTTTCAACTTTAGATCAAGTTATAGAACATTATTCGACAGGAATTAACCAAAGTTCGACAATTGATCCATTGATTGAATATGCATTTCAAGGCGGAGTGCAATTGGATAGCCAAGAGAAAAATCAACTAAAGCAGTTTTTGCTTACGTTGACTGATTATAAATTTATTAATAATCCGGATTTTCAAGATCCGAATTAAGTACATGCATCGAATTTTCGTTTCTTTGCACCAACTTTACGAAAAATGATTGACGAAAGAAGATTAACAACAGAGGAAAAAGCACTTAAAATTAACTTGACATCTGATATTTATGGATGTTTTGCTGAGATTGGTGCTGGGCAAGAGGTGGCAGCTAACTTTTTCAAAGCAGGAGGTAGCTCGGGGACAATCGCTTACACACAATCAGCATATGACATGAAAGTGTCGGATTCTATGTACGGTGAAGCATCGCGTTACGTTTGCGAGGAGCGTTTATTAACAATGCTTGGAACGGAATACGAGACACTTAAATACCGTTTACCAAACAAATACAAGGAAGCGAGATTCTTTGCTTTTTGTAATACGGTTGAATCATTAAACTATCATAAAACAAATCAAGGTCAAGGCTGGGTTGGGATTCGTTTTCAATTGGATTTGGAAGCAGAACCAAATGATGTGATTTTGCATATCAAAATGCACGATAATAGTCACAAAGCACAGCAAGAAGCTCTTGGAATTTTAGGAGTGAACTTAGTCCACGCTTGTTATTTTCACCATGATGATTTAAATGAATTTTTGACAAGTTTAGTTCATCGCCTTCCGCGCGATCGCATGGAAATTGATATGATGCGTGTTTCAGGTCCAGACATGGATAATACTGACAACCGAATTATCGCATTAAACTTGGTGAAAAGAGGAATTACTGACGCAACGATGTTTGATTTGTCAGGACACGTTCTGCAACCGGCAACTGCTTTATATAAAAAGAACATTTTGTTGATGCGTGGTCGATTCAGACCTGTAACGAAAGTGCACATCGACATGATTGAAGCGGGTAAAAAACAATTCTTGAAAGAACCTGGAGTTGATGAAGATCATTTAAGTGTCATTTTCGAATTGACTTTAAAAGATTTAACGGCTGACGGTAAAATTTCGGATAAAGATTTCGTTGATCGTGCTGAATTGCTAGGTTCACTCGGTTATACAGTAATGATTTCAAATTACTTGAAACATTATAAAATGGTTGACTATTTAGCGACCATTGCACGAGGAAAACGAATGGGATTAATTCTAGGAGTTTACAATCTTCACACAATTTTTGACGAACGTTATTACGATAATTTGCCAGGTGGATTGCTTGAGGCATTCGGTAGAGGATTTGGTCATGATGTTAAAATGTTTGTTTATCCAGCAATCAATGTAGAGGATGGCGAGCTTTATGGCTTGCACAATGTGAAAATACCACAACACCTTCATGGCTTATTGACGTATTTGAAAGACAATAACAAAATGGAAGCGATTGAAAATTATGATCAACGTTTGCTACATATTATGTCTGATGATGTTCTTTCAAAAATTAAAGCTGGTGCATCAAGCTGGGAAGATGACGTACCGTATGAAGTTGTTAAAGCAATTAAGTATTTCGAATTATTTGGTTATCACGAAGTAAAAGCAACTGCACTTTAAATTATGCCGCACATTAAAAACGCACTGATTCGTTACCGTATTATTGATCGTTGTATTCGCAACAAATACAAACAATATCCTTCGAAACAAGAACTGCGTGAAGCATGTGAAGAAGCATTGTATGGCTCAAACGACGGCGCGAACATTTGTGATTCAACGATAGAAAAGGACATGTTTGCCATGCGAATGGAACATGATGCGCCAATAAAGTATAGTAAACGCCATGGTGGTTACTATTATGAAGATCCTGATTTTACCATTAACGATATTCCATTAACAGAGGAAGATTTGAGTGCGATAAAATTCGCAGCAAATACCTTGATGCAATTTCGTGATGCAGATATGTTCAAACAATTTGGAAATGCAATTGATAAAATTGTGGATCGCGTATCCATTTCAGCCAATCCATCCGATAAGGAATTAAATAATTTTGTACAATTTGAATCAGCTGTATCGAGCGGCGGGAATGAATTTTTGCCATTGCTCTTGGATGCAATTAGAAACAACCGCATCGTAACATTTGAATATTCCAGTTTCGTAACAGGAAATTCAAAAGGTCGAATTGTTAGTCCACTCTTATTAAAAGAATATAGAAATCGTTGGTATTTAATATCGTTTGATGAGTCCAAAAAAGACATTATTACGTTTGCATTGGATAGAATGAGTGAATTAATATTGACAGAGGAGGAAGCGAATAAACCAAGTGATTTTCATCCGGATAATTATTTCAAATATGCGATTGGAATTACTTCTGATAACAAAAGTATTCCTTACACTATCGTATTGAAGACCGACAATGTAGCTGCAAAATACATTGAATCTCAACCATTTCACAGTTCTCAAAAAATAATAAAAACAGGAAAAAATCGTACAACTTTCGAATTGAATGTTTATCTTTCAGAAGAATTGATTCGAACAATTTTATCCTACGGCGGTGAAATTGAAGTTGTTGCTCCTTCAATATTAAGAGAACAAATAGCAAAACGAATCAGTTCTATGGTTGCTAACTATAAAAACTGATTGACTGAAAATTGAAACTGCACGTATTCATAACATGCATCTTATTCGCTTTTACACTTTCTGCCCAGGAATTAAGTAAATCGTATTTTGATATCAATGATTTAATTATCGTTGATAGTAAAAAAGCGAAAGAAAGAATTGATTCACTCGAATTTGTTTATCTAAAAAATAGCGATGAACGAAAATTAGCTGAATTGAAGTTAAATGCAATCGAATATTATCGATCTATTGGAGACTTTTCGCATATGAAACATATTTTATATGATGAACTTCAAAAAGTGGATGAATCTACGCCTTTGCGAATTAAACTTGGTTTGGATTTTTTCCTTGCTGCAAATAGTGGATTTGAAAAGAAAGACAAGCAATTTCTTCAAATAAATTCAAGAGTATTGGCAGCCGCCAAATTACACCATTATCCATTTCTGGAATCGCAATGTCTGATATTGTTTGGGAATTATTTTGTCCGCGACCAACATTATGAAAAAGGTCAGTGGTATTATGCCCAAGGTCTCAAACTATTGAAAAAATTGAATTTACCCTATTGCAGTGAAGTAGCTGAAATGAAAAGAGGTATAGGCTATTTTTATGAGGGAAAAACCAAAGATGCGTTTCACTTTTTTCATAAAGGTTTACAATACAGTAAACAAAAAAATCTGAATAAAAGTTATTGTCAGTATTTAACGTATATAGCTGAAGCTCATTTGTATAATGACGATTTAGATAGTGCTTATTATTATTATAATGAATTTTTACAATGGAAAGACAAAGCAGATATTCGCGACGTTTACGGAACTTACACCGGGTTGGAATATTATTTCAGTAGAATAGGCAATATTGATTCAGCCTACCATTACTCAAAATTAGTAATTGCGGTTGATGATTCAATTGAGCAAACAATGGACAAAGAGCTTGGAGATGAATTCGAGTTCATGTACAATGAAGCAAGAAATAAGGAACTCATAAAGGCGAAAGACAAGGAAGTAGCAGATCAAAAAGAGAAAAACAAAAATCAATGGATTGTTTTTTCAATCGTAGGGAGTGTTTTATTGACCTTTTTAGGAATGCTTGGTTTTTCGAATCGTCAAAAGAATAAGTTGAATATTCAGTTATCCGAACAAAAAGAGGCAATTGCTCAAAAAAATTCAATCATTGATTCTGCATTGAAGGAAAAAGAAGTGCTTCTAAAGGAGATTCACCATCGTGTAAAAAACAACTTACAAGTAATATCGAGTTTATTGAATTTGCAATCCAAGGGAATTACGGATGAACATGCGCGTCAAGTATTGGAAGATGGAAAGGAACGTATTCAAGCGATTGCGTTAATTCACCACCGTTTATATCAAAATGAAGTCTTGTCTTATATTACCATGCAAGATTATTTACCCGATTTGATCAATCAATTGAAAAGAACCTATGTTTCGGCGGACAAACAAATCCTAACAAACGTTGAAACAAATGAAGTGCGTATTTCAATGGATACTGCCGTTCCACTTGGATTGATAGTTTGTGAAATGATTACTAATGCCTACAAACATGCATTTCAAGGGAGAGATACTGGAGTGATAAAAGTGGAGTTAAAGCCTTCATCGAACGCAAGTTACTTCGAATTGACAATTGAGGACAATGGTGTTGGAATCAAAGAAGGAATCAACTTCCCGCAAGAAGGTTCATTAGGTGCTGAAATTATTACTGCTTTGTCAGAACAATTGAACGGTGAACTTTTCATGACAAGTTCCGAGGAAGGAACAAAATTCAAGCTGATTTTTCAAGACGCACACGAAGTAGTTTAATTTTCTCTGTGTATCTTCGTCAAAACTTTTTTTATGGAACTTCTTGTATCGCTGAATAATGGCGTTTGTGAATTGAAATTAAACAGACCAGCCGTATTTAATTCGTTTAATCAAGCTATGGCTTTTGCACTTCAAAAAGCGCTCGATGAGGCAGAATTGAATGATGAGGTAAGAGCAATTGTAATTACTGGAGAAGGTAAAGCATTTTGTGCAGGTCAAGATTTAGCGGAAGCAATGGATCCAGAAGGGCCAGAATTGCAATCAATTGTAAAAGATCATTACAATCCAATCATTGAACGAATTCGTGCAATTGAAAAACCAATTATCGCAGCAGTGAATGGTGTTGCGGCTGGAGCGGGAGCAAATATTGCTTTGGCGTGTGATATTACAATTGCGAAGAAAAGCGCAAGTTTTATTCAAGCATTTTCAAAAATTGGATTGATTCCAGATTCAGGAGGTACGTTCTTTTTGCCTAGAATTATCGGATCTCAAAAAGCATTGGCATTGATGATGACAGGTGATAAAATTTCTGCAGAACAAGCGGATGCCATGAACATGATTTACAAAGCAGTGGATGATGAGGCTTTTGAAAGTGAAGTAAGAACATTCGCTGAAACAATTGCCGCATTGCCAACACGCGGATTAGGATTAACGAAAAAAGCAGTTAATGCAACTTTTACAAATAATCTAACTCAGCAATTAGCGTTGGAGGAAGAGTTGCAAACAGAAGCTGGTCAAACCTATGATTTCCGTGAAGGAGTGAATGCCTTTTTAGAAAAAAGAAAACCAGTTTTTAAAGGGAAATAAATTTTATCTCACGAATCACGAATCACGAATCACGAATTTTCAAATCATAACGAATGGTAGTAGGAGTTTTAGGTGCAGGAACAATGGGAGCAGGAATTGCTCAAGTGGCAGCACAAAATGGTAGTGAAGTTGTTTTGGTTGACCTTAACCAAGAAATGTTGACCAAAGCAGAGAATAATCTCGATAAAGTGTTGGCGCGTTTGGTAGAGAAGGGTTCAATTTCAGAAGATGAAAAAATCAATATTCAGGGACGAATTACGTATTCAACTGATGTACATGATTTCAAGTCGAGCAAAATTGTCATTGAAGCAATTGTAGAAAAGTTGGAGGTAAAACACAACGTCTTTGCTAATTTGGAAACGATTGTTTCGCAAGAATGTATTTTGGCGAGTAACACGTCTTCATTATCAATTGCAAGCATTGGTTCGGTGTTAAAAAATTCTTCACGCGTAATTGGAATTCATTTCTTTAATCCAGCGCCATTAATGCCATTGGTTGAAATCATTCCAGCTGTACAAACTTCTCAAGAAACACTTGATTTTTCAAAAGAGTTGATTCGCTCGTGGAAGAAAGTAGGCGTTATTTGTAAAGATACACCAGGATTTATTGTAAACCGCGTTGCGCGACCTTATTACGGTGAAGCCTTAAAAATATACGAAGAAGGTCTTGCAGATTTTGCAACAATTGATTGGGCAATGACAACAATCGGAGGATTCCGCATGGGGCCGTTTACCTTAATGGATTATATCGGTAATGATGTGAATTATGCCGTGACTGAATCTGTTTTTGCTTCGTTTTATTATGATCCACGTTTTAAACCATCGTTTACACAAAAACGTCACATGGAAGCTGGATTTTATGGACGCAAATCGGGAAGAGGCTATTATAATTACGAGGAAGGAACAGCTTTGCCTCAAGCAAATGAAGATAAGGTGTTAGGGCAAAAAATTGTCAATCGTATTTTAGCAATGTTGATTAACGAAGCGATCGATGCAGTTTTCTTAAATGTTGCAACGAAAGAGGATGTTGATTTAGCGATGACAAATGGGGTAAATTATCCAAAAGGCTTATTGAAATGGGCGGATGAAATTGGATTGAACAACGTATTGATGCAATTAGAAGATTTGTTCCATGAATACGGTGAAGATCGTTACCGCCCAAACCCACTATTACGCAGAATGGTAAAAGAAGGAAAACACTTTTTTTGAGAGAAGATTGAAGTATGTTATTAAAATTCAATTTAAAATAAGGGGGTGACGTCTATTTTTTGATTTTTTAATGACGCGAGAATTTTTTTGAAAAACACTCAATTTATTAAGAAATAGCTTAATAAGTTAAAATAATGGATAATGTTAAATCTATTCTCATTTTAAGAAGAAAATATGCTTATTTATTATACCCAAACATTTTTTTCACTTGTTTTAACAAACAATAATTCTCTTCTTGTAAATGAATAATTTGTTTTTCAATGAGCAACATTTGTATTATAGGTAATTCTTTGTTATGCTTCCTAAATGTGCTCAATATGTCCATAAAATTCATCTATTTTCGGGTTTTTAAATTGAAAACATGCGAAACTTCACTCAATAGGTTTTATTGGAGATATCAAGAATTTCTGAAATAGTTTTCAAACGATCTTTAGAAAGTTTTATTTGAACATTCTCAATACGGGAGTACGAATTTTGCGAAATATTCAGTTTGGTCGTCATATATTCTTGTCTGAAATTGCGTATTTCTCTACATTTCTTAATCCGATGTACTATTTACGCCATTTTATTATATAATTGGGTTATCCTCTGATTGGAATAAATATCCGAAAAACGAATATTTAAATGAATTATTTTAAACATATTTGTAAAAAAGTAAGATGAAACAATCAATCCATCAAAGTTTAAGTGTAAATACTTTTCAAACTAATTTTTCCGGGTTCAAATCTGAATTACATATGCAAGGTGTTATCTATGACAACCAAAAACTTATTGCCTTTGGAGAAAATGATGAGCCAAACATATTAGCAAGAGAATTCAATCTTCAGAATGTTGGTAGAATAGATTTGTTAGTTGAGTCTGACGAAGAAATTGGTATTATTGAATTAAAGAACAAACAAATAGATGATCAAGCATTTATGCAACTTAAAGGTTATCTAGATTATGTAATTGATAATCCAAATATTTTCAACGATAAAATTGAAAG
>JBDKHH010000058.1:0-3387 GCA_039797785.1 Bacteroidota bacterium
TGAATGGTCCGAAGTTTCCAATACAACCATTGTCGTCTGTGATTGATAAATTGTAAACTCCAGCAGGTAAACTAGAAACTGAAGCACTTGTTCCGATGGTCGTTCCTGAACCGTTTGTCCAAAGATAATCCAAGGTTCCAGCTCCCGAACCACTTGCACCAGTTAACGAGCCCGTTGATGCTCCACAATTTGAATTGGTACTTGTAGGATTGACTGCTAAAGTTGGAAGTGCGTTTACGACAACAGATGTTGTAGCTGATGCTGTACATCCTAAACTTGTTCCCGTAACGGTATAACTTGTTGTTGTAGTTGGATTAACATTTAAAACATTGGCAGTTGAGCCCGTATTCCAAGAGTACGAACTTGCGCCGTTTGCTGTTAATGCAGTTGAATTTCCTGTGCAAATTGCGACGCTTGTTCCTTCAATTATAGTCACTGTTGGTAAAGGATTCACTTGAACAGTTACGTCTAACATTTGTTTGTAGCCACACAATCCTGAAACCTCACAAAAATACGATTGTGTTGTTCCTGGTGTAACTGTAACAGATTGAGTTGTTGCGCCGTTGTGTTGCCATTCATAAGAAGTTGCACCAGCAGGAGCAGTTAAAGTAACGTTTTGTCCCGCACAAATTGGGGCAACATTAGCAATGTCTGGAAATTGAACACCAGATTGCGCTGTTATTGTATAATTACAAATGTCACCAGCAAAACCATCAACCATTAAATAGTAATCGTTTCCAACGGTTAAACTATTCGCTGTGATTGTAAAACCTGTACTATTTTCTTTGAAATCAGATACTGGGACAAAATTGGTACAATTCGTTCCTTCAAAAATTTGCATTTGAATTCCACCAGATGGATAATTTCCAACCCAACAATCGAAAATAGATACATCTAAGGTCGCTGAAGTTGAAGATGCTGTAAATTTGATCCACGAATTATTATTGATGGTTACGTCAAATGCTGGTGCACCAGTTCCCCAAGAACCACCTTGACCAAAAATTCCGCCGGTGTTGATTCCATCTATTTGATTGATTCCGTTAATGTCTTCATTGTTTCCGCGCATATTGTCTGGTCGGTCTGGAGTATATGCTGCACTTGTTGAAGCGCTGTATCCATTGATATCACAGATGTAAAGCGCATTAGCACAATTGTCGTTTGTTGTTGTTGAAACACAAATCCCAAAAAGTCCAGATGCTGAACCGTAGCCAAAATAACGCAAATAGACTGTTGAACCAGGTGTCAACGATGTTGCTGAAATCATTGGTAATAAATCATTTGCTGTTCCTGGGTAAAGCGTGTGATCATCCGAACAAGCAATTTGTGTCAAAGCACCACATGTTCCGGAATATAAAGCCATTACACCATCGGTAATTGCACCAACACCAATATTTGGTTCTGAAGTAACTTGAATACTTCCAGACGCAGGTACTGTAATTGAAAACCAAACATCTTTTGATGAAGCAGAATAACCTCCTTGTTGCAATCCACCACCACCAACACATGATGCTGGAGTTGGTGCAGCAGTTGTTGATGTTGCTCCAATGGTTGTAAATTGTGAATAAACACACGAGGAAGTAACAGTTGGCAATTGGATTGCTGTACAAGGCTCATCATTTGTTGGAGCAGCTGTTGCAGTTCCTGTTACACAAATTTGAAATGTTCCAGGTGTACCGGCATAATAATCGTAAACACGCACGTAATATGTTTGTCCTGGAATGAGTCCGACAGCAGCAAGTTGTTCATCTTGTGAATTGAACGTATTGTCTTGGCAATTCATTGCGGAAAGCGTAGTACAACTAGTACCAGAATACAATTGTAAAACTGGATCCATTGAACTTGTTGGGTGAACGGTAATTGTTTGCACCGCGTTTGTCGCTACGAATTTGTACCAAACGTCATCATCAGCTGTTCCTGAACATCCAGCATAGGATTGTGTTGCGCCTACAGTTGTTCCTGAAGTATAAGAACAACTTGGGTTTACAGCTAATGTAACGGCTCCACCACATGCATCATTTGCAGGAGCGACAGGTGGATTTGAAACACAAATAGTGAATGTTCCTGAACCTGATCCCGCGGAAAAGTGATAAACACGAATTTTATAGGTAGTTCCAATAGTTAACCCTGTGGCGTTAATTGTCTCGCTTAATCCTACACCGAAATCATTTTTACAGGTGTTAGAAATTAATGCAGCACACGATCCTGAAAAGAGTTGAACAACGGCGTCAAAGCTTGCACTTGGTGTCACAACAATTTGTTGAGATGTTCCTGTCGCAACGAATTCGTACCAAACGTCATCGTCAGCAGTTCCTGTACATCCAACAATGGATTGAGTTGCACTGGCAGTTGTTCCTGCAGTTGTGATACATGAACTATTTACCGTTAAAACAGTAGCTGTTGAACAATTGTCTGATTGAGCAAAAACAGCGAAAGAGCTTATTAAAGCTATAACTAGTGGAAAATTTAATTTCATAATTGTAATCCTTAATTCAACGTGAAATCAACTGGTTCCAAAGCATATTTCAATAAAATAGCTTTCACATCGACAGGCGAGAAAGGGCTCTCGTTTTCATTGCGTTCCTTGGTTTTGGTCAAGGTGAATAGAAGTTGTCCATGTTGTTGTTCTGATTTGAAAATCACTGAACAATTTTCGACCAATGGAATTTTTGAAAGTTCATTCATCAATGATTCTTTATTTGAATCACTCAGATTTCCATTAAAACTGTAAGTGCAATTTTGAGAATAAGCAAAACTGGAAAGAAAACATGCCAGTATCAACACGAAGAGATTCTTCATAGCGTAGAGTCGATTATTTTGAATTATTATTGGTTTCGAGGACCAAAAATACAGCGAAATCGGTAGTTATCCAACTCTAATTTGTTGATTACCGATAATTTAAAACAGAATTTAATAGTTGAGTGAATGAAGTGCCCAACTAAATCGTTTTAAGAAGATTTCAGTTAACAAAAGATTATTTGATAATTCCTAAACTATCCAATTCTTCAACAGAAATAGTAGGAGGAAAGGCACCTTTTTTAATTTTATCAATGGCAAAATTTGCAATTTTTTCAGCATCACTTTTTGAAGAAAAACCTCTGTTACCTTGAATTGCTGGAATGTTTTTTTGATCAATCATCAATTTTCCATCTTTCAGAATTTGGTAGCCAAAACTCTGATCAGGATTTTCGGTAGTTATCACTTCATATTTTTCTGAAGCTAAAGTTTTGTTTGTATCACCATTATTTTCATCTTCTGATGATTTTGTAGGCGTTTGAGAACATGCTACAACAAAAAGTAAAACAAAACTGACAAGAAGATATCTCATTATAATTTAATAATTTTTCCAGTTGAACTAGCAGTGTGATCTGCATTTATCAGTTTGTAAAT
>JBDKHH010000059.1:0-2987 GCA_039797785.1 Bacteroidota bacterium
TTCCTGGCCAGTTTGCAATGGATGGAACTGGAACATATCCAGGTGTCCAATAATTTGCCATGTGATAATTGATTTCAGCACGTGTTACCGCCCAAATTGATTGATCGTATTTTTGAAAATACAATGAATCAGTGTAAGAATTATTTGTAGAATAAGGTCCCGAGAAATAGTCTTCACCGATTCCAAACCTCATAGCTGCCATGTGCAAAGATCCTTGTAGGTCGGTCGCTCCAATCCATAAACTTGTACTGAAAATAACAGATGTTAAACTGTCTTTAGGAACTCTGTATGCATTCAATCCTGTAGTATCATATCGAAAAAGCATCCCATTGTCAAGTAATCGTGCCGATACACTATTATGATCCAATACGTACATTGAATCTTGGGAATAGCATTGAAAGGTTATTAGGTTAAGAAGTAAAAAGTAAATTTTCATAATACGTAGTTTTTATCGAAACTAACGAGAATTACTTAGTTGATTCCTTTCAATTTTACTTGATTTTCTCAAAACTATACATGTCAAAAAAAAAGTCCCGCACTTGCGGGACTTTTAAATTTTATGAATGTACTTTTTTGAAACGAAGCAAACGCGAATGCTATTCAATTAAGCTGCTCTAACGTTTGCTTCAATCAATAGAACGCTAATACTGTTCAATAAAGCTGCTCTAACGTTTGCTTCAATCAATAGCTAGCGCTATTTCTTATTTCTTTTCGTCTACTTCTTCGAAGTCTACATCCGTAACTTCGTCAGTTGGATTACCAGCGTTCTCTTGAGAACCACCAGCTTCAGCTCCACCGTTAGCAGCGTTGTACATATCTTGAGAAGCTCCTTGGAAAACATTGTTTAATTTTTCCATTGCCGCTTCTAAATTTGCAACATTTTGCGCTTCGAATTCAGCTTTCAATTCAGCCAATGCATCTTCGATTGGTTGTTTTTTATCAGCTGGAATTTTATCACCGTATTCTTTCAATTGTCTTTCTGTTTGGAAAATTGTAGAATCCGCTTTGTTGATCAATTCAACTTCGTCACGACGTTTTTTATCTGCTTCAGCATTCGCTTCAGCATCTGCTTTCATACGTTGGATTTCTTCGTCTGATAAACCTGAAGAAGCTTCAATCTTAATCGATTGTTGTTTTCCAGTTCCTTTATCTTTCGCAGAAATATTCATGATACCATTCGCATCAATATCAAAAGTTACTTCGATTTGAGGAACACCTCTTTGCGCTGGTGGAATATCTGTCAATTGGAAACGTCCTAACGATTTGTTATCTGTAGCCATTGAACGCTCACCTTGCAATACGTGAATATCAACTGAAGGTTGGTTATCTGATGCTGTAGAGAACACTTCTGATTTTTTAGAAGGAATTGTTGTATTCGCTTCAATCAATTTAGTGAAAACTCCACCCATTGTTTCAATACCAACTGATAAAGGAATAACGTCTAATAACAATACGTCTTTTACTTCACCTGTTAATACTCCACCTTGGATAGCAGCTCCGACAGCAACAACCTCATCTGGGTTAACTCCTTTAGAAGGTGCTTTTCCGAAGAAACGCTCTACTGCATCTTGAATAATTGGAATACGTGTAGATCCACCAACTAAAATTACTTCGTTGATATCGCTATTTGTCAAACCAGCGTTTTTCATTGCTGAACGACATGGAGCGATTGTTCTTTCAACGATATCAGAAATTAATTGCTCAAATTTTGCACGGCTCAATGTTCTAACCAAGTGTTTCGGAATTCCGTTCACTGGCATGATGTATGGCAAGTTGATCTCAGAAGAGTTTGTTGAAGAAAGTTCAATTTTCGCTTTCTCAGCTGCTTCTTTCAAACGTTGTAATGCCATTGGATCTTGACGCAAGTCTAAACCTTCGTCATTTTTAAACTCGTCTGCCAACCATTGAATAATTGCCTCATCAACATCATCACCACCTAAGTGCGTATCTCCGTCTGTAGCCAATACTTCAAAAACTCCGTCACCTAACTCAAGGATAGAAACGTCATGCGTTCCACCACCAAAGTCAAATACAACAATTTTTTGATCAATTCCTTTTTTATCTAATCCATAAGCTAATGCTGCTGCAGTAGGCTCATTGATAATTCGTTTAATTGTTAAACCAGCAATTTCACCAGCTTCTTTCGTTGCTTGACGTTGTGCATCGTTAAAGTAAGCAGGAACAGTTACAACCGCTTCGGTTACTTCATGACCTAAATAGTCTTCAGCTGTTTTCTTCATTTTTTGAAGAATCATTGCTGAAATTTCTTGTGGAGAATACAAACGATCATCGATTTTTACACGTGGTGTATTGTTGTCTCCTTTTACTACTTCGTATGGAACACGTCCACCTTCTGCTTTCGTTTCATCATAAGAAGATCCCATGAATCTCTTAATAGAAGAAATCGTTTTTGTTGGATTTGTAATTGCTTGACGTTTCGCTGGATCCCCAACTTTACGCTCACCACCTTCTACGAATGCAACTACTGATGGTGTTGTTCTTTTCCCTTCTGAGTTAGCGATTACTACTGGCTCATTCCCTTCCATCACAGAAACACACGAGTTGGTAGTTCCTAAATCAATTCCAATTATTTTTCCCATATTGTTTGTAAATTATATTCAGTTTAAAACTGTTTTCCTCTAGTCAATCTTTGTGCCACCACCTTTTTTACATTCTTTCACGTATATTTTGTCATTAATCGGTATTTTGAAGCGATATTTTATGTCGAAATGACAGAAATACTGACAAAAAAATCTCATTTATAAAAAACGAAATTAAAATTGACAGAAATATGTCGGATTATTTTCGAATTGAAAACTGATTAAGTACATTTATTCCAAACTAAAAATTATGAAATACATTTTACCATTATTCGCGTTTTCGTTTTTGCTATTGCAATCGTGTGCGACAGATTCTCAAAAAGCCATTGAATACAATGATGCTATTATTAAAGAACAATCAAAAATCATTGAATTGAGTTTAGACTT
>JBDKHH010000060.1:0-9643 GCA_039797785.1 Bacteroidota bacterium
CATTTGCAATTCCAGTAGTTGACAAACTAGAATCACGCAATCGCAAAGGATACAAAGGTGTTCGTTGCTTAGTAATGGTTCCAACGCGTGAATTAGCGAAACAAATTGCAGGAGTTTTTCAAGAAATAGCTAAACGTACTTCTGTTAAAACCTTTGGTTTATTTGGAGGAGTTGAACAAGAACAACAAATTCGCACCTTGAACAATGGAATTGACGTGTTGGTTACTACGCCAGGACGAATGTTCGATTTGATTTCTCAAGGACATTTAGACATTTCGAAATTGGAGTTTTTAGTGTTGGATGAAGCCGATTTGATGCTCGACTTGGGGTTCATGAAAGATATTCAAGATGTCATCAAACACATTCCAAATAAACGTCAAACCTTATTTTTTACAGCAACGATTTCCAAGAAAATTAAAACCTTGGCATACTCAGTTGTACGTGATGCGATTCGAATTCAAATTTCGCCTAAAAATCCTGTTGCTAAGAACATTGATCATGCCGTTGCCTTCGTGGAAATGGATGATAAACGCTTTTTCTTAGAAAACATTCTGAAAGAATACGAGGACAAAATGTTCATTGTGTTTGCGCGCACCAAAGTGCGTGTTGAGCGAATTGTGGCTGCAATGGAACGCGTAAATGTAAAAACGGAAGCAATGCACGGTGGAATTGATCAAAAAGATCGTTTTGCCATTTTTGAGCGTTTTCGTTCTGGTGAAAACAATGTGTTGATTACAACTGATGTTGCAGCACGTGGAATCGATATCCCGACGATGGACTACGTAATCAATTACGATTTACCAGATGACGCTGAAAACTATGTTCACCGTTGTGGACGAACAGGTCGTGGAAACAAACGCGGACAAGCTTTATCGTTTTGTAGCGAATCTGAAATGGAATTGCTGACTGCGATTGAAGAATACACAGGAGAAGAAATCGAGCGTTATGAAATCCATAAAGATGATTACATGGATATTTTGAATGATAGCGACGATGGATCTAACAATTGGAAAAAACTAATTGATCTGACGAACAAAGAAGATGGAACGGAAGACGAATGGTAAAATCTACCGTTCAAAACGATATTCTTTCAATACTTTAATTCCAAATAAACCATTTTCAAAGGTGAAATGGATATTTCCTTGGTCCATTAAATTCGAATGATTCGAAAATGAACGCAGCGGTGTATAATCGTTGTAAGCATTGCGTTCCAATTTAATTAAGCCTGTTTTTCTCAAGATATAGCGATCGCCATGTTTGGAATACTGTTCTGTCGATTGAAAGGCATATTTTTCATTGATTGGTTCACTTGAAAATACAAAGTTCAACAGCAAGAAAAGGCTTATTAATGTTGGGAAGGTCGATAGTCCGTGAAAGTAGAGTAGGGAAGAATGCAATTTCCGTTTTTGTCTTAAATTCAGAAGCGCACCAAAGCCAACCCCAATAATTCCGAGTAAAAAGTACAGCGCGATCAAGGTTTTTAATGGAATCAAAGTGTAAAGTCCGATGGTGATGAAAATGATGGTATTGAAAGCAAATAGTAGAATTCCAATTCCCAAACGCGTTTTAAGTACAAACAAGCTCGCTTCAGCAAATTGACGCCAATTTAATTTATCTAAATTTCGAATGGCACTTGAGGTAAATAACACCATCAATACGTTTTCGATTAAAGCCATTGATAAGCCAATCCAAGCGTAATGATATGCCAAAAGAATTGGTAAAATCAATAAATTGAAAACGGTAAACAAAAAGATGAGGTGCGTCAAAAAGGATTCGATGAGCGTATCTGAACGAAAATTCTCAGAGTTCATATAGGCTTGAAAACTCATGCGCGCTTGCTCTTTCACTTTTTTGCGCACATTTTCTTTGACTGTTTTCTCCCAGTTATCGTATGAATTGGTCAGCGTTGATTCGTCAACACCAAACCGCTTGTTTTCTTTTAGAAAAGAAGAGAGAAAATCGAATGCTTCGTTTAGTTCTAGAAAATCTTCGTGCGCAGTTGAAGACGTATTTCGATCGGGATGTATTTTCTTTGCTTTTGCTCGGAATGCTTTTTTTACATCATCAAGCGAGGCCGTTTTGGGAATTCCAAGTAGGTTGAAATAGTGTTCTATCTGCTTGATGTTGGTGTTCATTTATTGAATTCTAAAAATTTGAATATTTACAGTTTTAAAAATTTAAATATTTAGAAGAAGCACACCATACTTACAAAATATTCACCTCGCGCTCCAAGGTCACACCAAACTTTTCTTCAATCGAAGCGATGATGGCTCCTGATAAATCCCAAATTTGTTGACCTGTTGCACCGCCGTAATTCACCAAGACCAAGGCTTGTAATTTGTGAACGCCATAATTGTCCACCGTTTTACCTTTCCAACCTGCTTGTTCGATTAACCAACCCGCAGCTAATTTTCGTTTTCCAGGTTCAGCTGGATAATTCGGGGCATCTGGATGATTGACCAAAATCGCATCCACAACAGCTTGGTCAACAACTGGATTTTTGAAAAAGCTTCCAGCGTTTCCAATTTCTTTTGGATTCGGTAATTTCGACGAACGGATGGCGATCACCGCGTTACTAATATCTTTAATTGTTGGGTTAGAAATTCCCATTTTCGTTAGTTCACTTTCAATTGCGCCGTAACTTGTATTGATTGCAGGATTTTTCGAAAGTTTAAATTCCACAGAAATAATGACATATTGTCCTTTGAATTTGCGTTTGAAAACACTTTCGCGGTAACCAAACTCACAGCTTTTTGCGTCAAACGAATGAATTTCACCTGTTTCAATGTGATAGGCGTCCAACGAATGGAACACATCCTTGATTTCAACACCGTAAGCACCGATGTTTTGCATTGGACTTGCTCCAACACTTCCAGGAATTAAACTCAAGTTTTCTAATCCAGCGTAACCCAAATCAATGCAGTGCAAAACGAATTCATGCCACACTTCTCCAGCTCCAGCTTTCACAATAACATGATCAGCTGTTTCTTCAACTACTTCAAATCCTTTGATTTCATTGCGCAATACCAAACCATTGAAGTCTTGTGTAAACAAAACATTGCTACCGCCACCAAGAATCAATAATTCTTCACTAGGAAATTGAGACAAGGCTGATTGAAGTTCTTCCACGCTTGCAAACGTTGAAAAATGACGTGCATTTACCGAAATACCAAATGTATTGAACGGCTTAAGATTTTGGTTCTCTGAAATCATCTGGTAAAAATAGAAAAAGTAGTTTAGACATGTCGATTCAGTATTCAAATAAATAAATTAAAAAAAACATGTTCCCATATTGGGAGCGAATTGATATTTTCATATCTTTGTTTGGTTTATGAAGAATATTGTTTCACTTCGCACATTAAAAGAACATTGGGAAAAACCGGGTAGAGAAGATTCGGAGGAACAATTGAAAGCATGGTATCATGAAGCGAAACAAGCAGAATGGAAATCGCCGAATGAAGTGAAAGAACATTATAGAAACGCAAGTATCATAGGTAACAATCGTGTTGTATTTAATATTTGTGGAAATAAGTATCGGTTGATAGTGCGCGTGAATTATGAATCACAATGGATTTTTATTCGATTTGTAGGAACGCACAAAGAATATGATAAGATCGACGCAACAATAATTTAAAAACGGAATAGTATGGAGGCGAAATTGATAAAAACAGAAGTAGATTACAATGCTGCATTGTTGCGTATTGATGAGTTATTTGATGCACAACCTGGAAGCAAGAATTTTGATGAAGTTGAACTATTAATGGCTCTCGTTACCCTTTACGAAGAAAAATACTACAAAATTGATGCGCCAGATCCAATTGAAGCCATTAAATTTAGAATGGAACAAATGAACCTTAAACGTATTGATTTAGCACCTTTCATAGGTTCAAGAGCTCGTGTTTCTGAAATATTAAACAAACAACGCACTTTAACACTCACAATGATTAAAAAATTACACAAAGATTTTGGTATTCCTGCTGAATCGCTGTTGGCTTAAAGTTTTGGTAATGAAAGCACTATATGTTTTTTTAATTTCAATTTTTTGTTTATCAAATAGTATTTATTCCCAATCGAATATAAGAAATATTGATTTTGGAGTATTACCTTTTAAATATAGATGGGGTACCTCTTCAATTAACTATAGTCTTGGTTTTGATTGGAATAAGAAAAATAAAATGTTGACGAATGAACTCAGGTATTTTTCATTTCAGTACAATTTTTACAAATTCTACAAAGCAACTTGGCGAATCGAATCTATAACCTATGGAAAAGGATTAGATTTGAGTTATAAATTTCTATTTATAAAACCAAGTATTAATGTAGGATTATTTTATTCTGAAGGCAATAATAGTTGGAATGGATATTCTTTCACAATTGGTGTGCATTTTAATCCTAGAATTCAAGCAGGAATAAAGTATAAAAAAATTAAATTTTCTCTAATGGCAAATTACATGTCTGGAATTGGGATTTCTACTTGGCGAAATATAAAAGGAGAATTAAATACAATTCCGAATAAGAAAATATATTTAAACAACGAAGGTCTGCTAATGTTCACTCCCTGTATTTCAATACAAATATAATATTGAACAATATGAAAATCCGTTTTATTTTTTGCTTGTTTTTGTTGCTTTTCTTTGATGCGAAATGTCAAAAAACCGAATATAAAATTGAGTTTGGTGGTATTGCATACAAAGCTAGAATTGGATCTATTATGCATAACTATTCTCTTGGTTTAAGTTGGAAGCGACAAGAAAAAATATTCTATAATGAAATATCATTAACAGCATTACGAAAAGATTTTTACCCAGAAGCTAATATTCAAGGGGCGTTTGAAATGTTAACCTATGGAAAGGCGTATGAATTAAATTTAAAATGTTTTGTTATTAAGCCTTCTTTAAATTTGGGGATTTTTTATTGGGATTACAATACAAATTGGAATGGTTTTTCTTATTCTCTCGGGTTAGTTGTTGATCCGAGTATTCAATTAGGCTTTGAAATTAAAGATTTTCAATTATTACTTAGAGCTCATTTTCCATGGGGTATCGGTTATTCAAAATGGTATTTAAATACAGGTGAAAATAATCAACCTGCACCTCATACCCTTCCTATAAATCGAATTGCTGAATTTTTCTTAACACCAACATTGTCAATTAAATTATAATTATGAAAATGTTAATTTTTATTTCTTTATTTTTAAAAATCACATGCTTTTCACAAGAGAAAAGTGTTTTTGTTGACATTGGTCTAGTAGGATTTAATTCAAAAAATTCCAAAACAACAATAAGTTATTTTATTGGTGCAAACTGGAAAACAGAATCGAAACGATTGACTGATGAGGTATATCTTTTTTTGAATCATTATTCAACCTATAAATTAAATCAAGAAACAGAAAATTTCGATAACATTTCCTATGGAAAAGGCATTGATTTTAAATCAAAACATTTTTTCGTACGACCAAGTTTGAATGCAGGTATTTTTTATTGGAACAATTTGAAACTGACCTCAGGTTTTAGTAATAGTTATGGTATTCAGTTTAATCCTAGATGCCAATTTGGGGCTCAATTTGGTAAAGTAAGAATTTCAATTATTTTGAGTTATTCAATCGGAACGGGATTAAAACGGGTTTATGATCCAAATGGAATTATAGTACCAGGAACTGATTTTGATTCTAAATATAAAAATGTTTCTTTTTTAAATTTTTATCCTTCCATAAGCTGGCGAATTTAATTTGTTCCCCCTGCGCTGGTAGAGGTGAATAGCTGCAAGTTCTTGTTTTTTCTGCCAGAAACGCTTGCCTCGCTTTCAAGAGCAAGCAATTGATGGCGAAAAACAAACGCCGCACTAGCAACCGCAGACAGAATCCGCAGCCTAAAAAAAAGGTGTTCTCGAATCTCGGGTCTCGTTTCTCGAATCTCATTATATTTGTACCATGCAATTTAAAGAAGTTTCGCTCGAACAAATTAACGCTTTCAACAAGAATACTTTGATGGAAGTCTTGGGAATTGAATGCGTGGAAGTTGGTACCGATTTTATCGTTTCTACCATGCCAGTTGATCATCGTACGCACCAACCTATGGGTTTGTTGCACGGTGGCGCAAGTGCTGCTTTAATTGAAAGTATTGGATCAATGGGTTCTACTTTGTTGATTGATTTGACGAAAGAATATCCTGTTGGATTGGAAGTAAATGCGAATCACGTTGGTGGTGTAAAAGAAGGTTATGTGAAAGCAATCGGTAAAATTGTTCACGCTGGAAAACGCACACATTTGTGGCAAGTGGATATTTTTGATGGAACAACGAACCGTCTTGTTTGTACTGGACGTTTAACTGTTATGATTATTCCTCGTTCTTAGTGGCCGATCTGCTGAAATACCGCATTCCAACTGAACCTGTGATTAAACAAACGGGTACTTTTTTTGAACTAGATTCATTGCTCGATGCAGAAGGTTTTGTGCTAACAGATTTCAATCAAACACGCATTTTTGGATTTAAACCAAACGAAGAGGAAGGAATAATTTCGTTTTCTTCTGAAGTTCCTTTTGTGATTAACGAATCAGATTATTTAAACCAAGCAAGAGCGTTTATCGCTGAACTAGAAAATCAACAATTGAACAAAGCGGTGTTTTCACGCATTAAAGCAATTGATTTTGAAGGTGAAAAAGCCACTTGTCTTTTTGAGGAATTGTGTACTGCTTATCCAAATGCGTTTGTTTATTTGGTCTCGAGCAAATTATTCGGAACATGGGTTGGTGCAACACCAGAAACCTTGTTAGAAGTAAATGCTTCCACTTTCAAAACGATGTCGCTGGCAGGAACGAAAAAAGCGGTCGACGAAACACCTTGGCGCGAAAAGGAAACCTTGGAACAGCGCTATGTCACTGATTTTATTTTGAATGAAATTCAGAAAGTAGAAAAGGTTGAAGTTGCTGTGAATGGTCCGTATTCATTTGTTGCTGGACCAGTGAAACATTTGCGAACGGATGTACAATTTTCGTCAGAAACGATGAATGGCTTGAAATTGGCACAGGTGTTACATCCAACTCCAGCAGTTAGTGGATTGCCGCGAAGAGAAGCGTTAAATTTAATTGCATCGCTTGAACAACACGATCGTGGTTTTTACACAGGTTGTATTGGTTGGACAAGCAACAATAAATCACGTCTTTACGTCAACTTGCGCTGTTGTCAGATTCAAGAACAAAAAGCCTATTTGTATTTGGGTGGTGGATTCACAATTGATTCCAAACCAAACGAAGAATGGGAAGAAACAGAAAATAAAAGCAAAACCTTGCTAAACATCCTACAAAATCTTTAGTTTTGATGTTCGAATGATTTCAAGTAACAAAATAGGGGTTCAAATAATTGTCGAGCAGTGTCTCGCACATGGAATGAAGCATGTTGTGTGCTCGCCAGGATCGCGCAATGCACCATTTTCGATTGCTTTTGATGAACATCCTGAAATTGAAACGTATATCATTCACGATGAGCGAAGTGCAGCCTTTTTTGCGCTTGGTTTAGCACAACAATTGAATGAACCTGTTGGCGTTGTTTGTACTTCTGGTTCTGCCGCTTTGAATTATTATCCAGCCGTTGCTGAAGCGTATTATCAATGTATTCCATTGGTTGTGATTACAGCTGATCGTCCTGCAGAATGGGTCGATCAAGGTGATGGACAAACAATTGTTCAACGAGAAGTGTACAAAAATCACATTCGCTATTCATGCCAATTTTCTGAAAAAGTGGAAACGACTGATCAGCGATGGTACATGGAACGTGAGTTAGCAGTAGCTTTTTCTGAAGGAACAACCGTTTGGAAAGGTCCAATTCATATCAATGTTGCGTTAAACGAACCCTTGTACGGCCAAACGGAAATTGAAAAAGGGGAGAAGCGTTCGATTGAATTAGTGCGCGGAACCTTTCATTTTTCGAACCGCAACGCTACTGAGTGTATCAAAGCGATGAGTTTGCCAAAGAAAATGGTGATTTGTGGTCAATTACAACCAGACGCTGCTTTGTTGGAAGAAATAAAGCGTTTTTCAAATGATTCGTCTGTTGCCATTTTGGTGGAAAACACCTCAAATTTGAGTGATTTACGTTTTGTACAGTGCATCGATAGAACCTTGAATGCAATTTCAGAAGAAGAATTAGCGAACTATGCTCCGGATGTGTTGATTACAATTGGTGGAGCTGTTGTTTCGAAAAAAATAAAAGCATTTATTCGAAAATTCAAACCGAAATACCATTGGAAAGTTGGTTTTGAATTTCCGTACATGGATACGTATCAAAGCATGACGCATTCATTTCAGGTAGAACCAAGTTTGTTTTTTCATGAGATGAATCAATTGAATTACGATCGAAGTATTTCGAATTTTGGTGCAAAATGGAAACAAACTGATTTCTTAGTACAAGAGAAAATGCCTGCGTTTTTCCATAAGGTTCCATATTCAGATGTGAAAGTCTTTGAAACCTTGTTGGATTATTTGCCAGAAAACTCGCAATTGCACATGGCGAATAGTTCGGTTGTGCGTTATTGCCAATTGTTTGATCCAATTCAATCGATTAACTATTGGAGTAATCGTGGAACGAGTGGAATTGATGGAAGTACGAGTACAGCGTTAGGAGCAGCGGTTGCGACTCAAAATGATTGTCATGTGTTGATTACAGGAGATGTGTCATTTTTCTACGACAGTAATGCTTTGTGGAATGCATATTTGCCAGCTAATTTCAGAATAATATTGATCAACAACGGAGGTGGAGGAATCTTTAAAATTATTCCTGGACCTGCATCCACGAATCAATTGACAAAGTATTTTGAAGTGCAGCATTCGCAAGACGCGAAATTATTGAGTGAAGCCTTTGGAGTTCGCTATTATTCAGCGGAATCAATGGAAGAAATAGAAAGCTTGATGTTGGATTTCTACACGATAGAAGACGATGGAAAAGCGAAATTATTAGAAATTAAAACTCCTGGAGACAGCAACCATTTGCAATTGGATGCTTTTTTTCAGGAATTAAAATAAAATAAAAATGGATTTTGATTTAAGTGTATTGTTTACGTGGGATGGATTGGTGTATTTGGTCATTTTGTCCTTATTGGAAATTGTGTTGGGAATCGATAATATCATTTTCATCAGTATTGTAACGGATAAATTGCCGAAAGAGCAAAAACGTAAAGCGCGAAATGTAGGTTTAACATTAGCATTGGTTGTTCGTTTGTTCTTGTTGAGTATTGTCGCGTGGGTTATGTCGATGGTAGCGCCTTTGTTCCCAAATACATCGATAGAATTCTTAAAAGAATTTTCAGGACAAAGCATTGTCTTGTTAGCAGGAGGATTGTTCTTGATTTATAAAAGTACAATCGAAATGCATTCAAGTATCAAAGGTCACGAGGAAGTGCATGCTCCGAAAAAAGGCGGTTTATCTGCTGTGATTACTCAAATTGTTATGATTGACATCGTCTTTAGTTTTGATTCAATCATTTCGGCAATTGGTATGACAAACGGTATTGCAAAAGAAACAGGTGGAAATCCAATTGTGATTATTTATGTTGCTGTTATCATTTCGATGATTGTGATGTTGATTTTCTCAAAACAAATTAGTGATTTCATCAATAATCGTCCAACAATTAAAATGATTGCCTTGAGTTT
>JBDKHH010000061.1:0-2851 GCA_039797785.1 Bacteroidota bacterium
AAATACATTGCTGAAATGCGCGACGAAGCTTTTTCAAGAGATGTTAGTAAAGGTTTTTATTTCCATGGTTTATTGACAGAAAACGATCAATTTGTGGCCGTTATATATTCTGTGCGAGAAGTTTACATGGGTGAAGATTCCCCAATCACTTATCGATTAGCAACATTTGACCCAACAGGTAAATTGATAGATAAGCGTGAAATTGCTGGAAATGAAAACTTGGGAGAGCCTGTTCGTTTTGCTATAATTAAATCGAACCTTTCAATAGCCGTTGATATTTATGAATTGGAATACGAAGAAAATCCGAATGCGGTTGGTTATCAAGACAACAAGTTAATAGGCAAGAAGAAAATTGGAAGTGAATCTTACAAAATTGCCGGAAACGGAAAAATTATAGAAACAACCAAGAAAGATTTGGCGAGTAATTAGTCCTTACTCAAAAAACTTTTGATATAACCGAATTTCTGTAAGAGTTGTACCACCATTAAATTGGGAATCCAGCTCAAATACGCCAAGGTTGTGTATGCTTCAACAGGTTGTAAATTCACTTTAAACACATCAAACAGATAGGCGTAAAAGCGCAAAGTAACTGCAGATAACGTTAATGCGTAACTTCTAAACGTCCAAAGAAGATGTTTGTCAAATGATTTTTTTCGAGCATAGTGATAACCGAAATAGGTTGAAATGATCCATAAACAAGACAAAGTCACAAAGCTCACTTGTGCAGGATAACCACCATTGGCATAAAAACTCATGATCAATCCTGAAGGTCCTGAAATGAATAAAACCGTAAAGACATAAACTTTTCCTGTCCACCGATGAAAAGTTGGATACGTGTATGCGAACCTTCGAACGAATTGAAGTAAACCAGAAAGAATGACGATTGGACTAAAAAATACATGAATGTAAAAACTCCAACGCCACCAATCAATGTGATAAATTAATTGTTTGGTCACCAAAAACTCAACACCTGGAATAAAATGAATATAAGGCAATGACAGTTTAATGAGCAAATAACTCGCCCATAGAATGCAAATCAAGAATAGTAGTTCTGCTAATAATCGTATTCTGAAAAGTGTTTTCATTAATACATTAAACTATGCATTAACCTTCCTTCACCTTCTAATTCATAATAATATTCTTCATTACGAATAGTGAACTCCGTTTTTCGAGAAGGAAATATTGGGTTAGGTTGCCAATTAATAAGCACCTTAAGGTTTTTAATACTCCAACTTCCTTTTATTTCCTCTTTTTGTTCAACGCGATTTACATCATCAAGTTTAGGGTAATACGAGTAGATACATGAACCATCATTGTCGAAATGAATAGATCCGATGGAATCTTCAACCCAATAGAAATAGTTGGTGAAATTAGAATTATCAATTTTTGAAGGTGCATCCTCGTAATCAAATTCAACTATTTTAGATAGTTTGAAATTTTTGGAAGCAATTTTCCCAGAATTCGATTTCCATTTCCCTTTGATTGAAAAATCAGCCGTAAATAGATCCATTTCAAAAATGCCATCGTATTTATCATCTCCAGGCTCAGCCAAAGTCATTGATACAGTATCACCTTTATTAATGTATGTTCCACTGATGTTTCTTCGCAAGCCCTTGAATAAATTGAATCCCACAATGTGATTTTTACCAACATGTGTTATTATAACGCGAATATCTTCTCCTCCAAAATCACCAATATAAATCCCTTTGAGTGTGTCGAGATTTTCATTGTTGAACTTTAACGTTGCTTGCTCAATGAGTTCTTCTTTTTGGTTTTCGTTCGATTTGGTTTCACCACAGCTCACTGAAATCGCAATAATCAGCAAAGCAGACAAGGTATAGAATAAATGTTTCATTTGGTTTTTGATCATAATCTTAAAGGGAAGATACAATCTTTTTTGCTTGTGAAGCATAATAACCGTTACTATTTGCAATTTGCGTGAATAGCGTTTTTGCTTCAGCCTTTTGACCATTCGCTAAATAGCTTTTTGCAGTATACCATTCTGCCTCTTCATTGAAATTGGTGAATTTTGTGTCATTGCATTTTGCAAAGGAAGAAATGGCACTTGAAAACTCCTTTAAATTATAGTAGCATAATCCAGCGTAAAAATTTGCATTTACATCATCGGGATAGGTGTCTAAAATAATTTGAAAACGCGCTAATGCTTTTTTATTATTCCCTTTTGAAAAGATTTCCATCGTTTTATCGATGTATTCAATATACGGAATGTCGACATTTTTCCATTCTGTTGTTTCTTCAATGGTTGTCGTTTCTCCAATATTTGCAGGAGTTCCTGTCAAAATCATCTGTTTTGTTTCAATTGCTGGTTTTGAGCGATAAGCTCTATAATCAAGCAACTTCATGTCATGTAGATAAATTTCTTTTCCAAATGCAGTTTCTTTAGCGATTGTTGTTGTTTTAGTATCTGTTGGTTCAATTTGAGAAATGGGTAATCGATCAACATCTACTTGATTATTGGATTGACTGTTCGTTTCATTAGACTCATTCTTTTGCTCATTGAAGTCTTTGATGATTGTTTTAATCGCGATTTGCTCTTTTTTTGGCAATTCAACGAAGGCTTCAATCTCTGTTGGAATGATTAAATCAGTTTCTTCAACTTTTATGCTTGAATTGACTTGTTCTTTTTCGATTTTACTATGTAAAGGTTTTTCTGAAGCTTGATACGTTAAAAAGATACCTATTATAATAACAGGAATAATAAGAGCGATACTCCATAATAATGTAGCGTAATTTTTTGAAAACTTCGTATCCAATTTTTTCATGGAATACCCAGCTGCTGAAAGTTCATTCCAACCTTCCAAAGCATCAGCATCAAAATCATTTTCCAATG
>JBDKHH010000062.1:0-8570 GCA_039797785.1 Bacteroidota bacterium
AGCAATTGTTTTACTTCATCAATCACACTTGCGTCTTCAATCGTTCCTGGAACAACGTAAGGCGTATTATTGGCCAAGCTGCGAAGAATGTTGCGCAAGATTTTACCACTACGCGTCTTTGATTCGTGGTTGACTTTCTAAGACAGCTTTATCGGGTAAATCAACGAGAATAAAGTTGACTCTTGTTGCATAAATTATTAATCAAAAAAAAGGACCATCTTTTCAGACAGTCCTTTTCAAATTCAAACTATTTTTTATTGTTTTAAAATTCGCAATACTTGTTCGTTTCCATCAATCACAAGGTGAAGAAAATAAATTCCGACTTCCTCTTTTTTAAGGTTCAACGTAAAATTTTGTATGCCTTTATGATTGCCTGACGCTACGATTTTTCCATCGGCAGAGTGCAATGTGTAAGTTACAATGTTTGCTTGATTATTCAAAGAAACCGTAACTTGGTTTTGTGTTGGATTTGGGTAAAGAACGACATTATTCAGTACATCAAGAGTTGTTAAACCAGCACAATCATCGACAAAAACCGATGTGGAATCACTATTTCCACAACCGTTAATATCAGAGTATGTATAGACAATCCAATGTGTGCCTTCTCCACTTAGTGAAGGGTCGAAGTTTCCTCCAGCGACACCATTTCCTGAATAGGTTCCGTTTGAAGGAGTTCCTACAGGTAAAATGATTGAACTATGGTTTATACAAAGAGTATCATCTGTAAAAGGATCAATAGATACAATCGGAGCAGCTACAACCGTGATAGTCATACTTGTTGAATCTACATTTCCTGATCCATCAGTTGCATAATACCAAATCGTCGAAATTCCTGTGTTAAATGATGTTCCGCTAGCGTCATCAGATCCATTACCAATTGTTGCACCGGAAATTGAATACGTGATTGTTGGAGTATTGCAATTGTCCAAAGCAATAGGTGTAAGGTTAAAAACTTCACCAGTATCGCAAACAACGGCATCAACTGGAGCAGATATCGAAGGAGCAATTGAATCAACAATTGTTACGTTAAAAGAACAAAAAGTAGAATCTAAACCGAGAATTGCTGCAAAAGTATTTGTGGTTGTACCAAGAGGAAAAGCAGAGCCTGACGGAAGTCCAGCAACTTGAACAGTTGAGACTGGATTGATGTTTACATAAGTAATAGTGACTTCACCATTCCCTACGCGTACGCCTTGGTTGTGTATAACATTCGTAGCTGAAGGAATTGTGTAACTACTTCCACCTCCGCCACCACGACAGTTTCCGCTACCAGCACCTCCCCACCAGCCGCCGCCGCCGCCGTATACTTCGCAACCGCATCCTGTTGGAGAACCGCCAAATCCGAAACCACCTGCACAAATAGGATTGTTGAATGAAGCACATGTTCCGTTTCCAGAGCTTGTTTGCGTACCACCATCACCACCTGGATTTGATGCATAATCGACACGATATCCGTTTCCACCAATAAGTCCGCCGCCTAGTCCGCCATGTACTTCTAACCCTGACCAAAAACCACCGCCACCAGCACCGCCAGCAACAATCACGCGATCATTCAGTGTAGTACCGCCAATTCGAATATCGGATGCACCTCCACCACCTTTTCCAGCAGTTTCACCATTTCCTCCACCGTTCCAGCCTCCAGTAAGACCTGTTGGTTGCTCTCCTACGTTCACGTAAATCGTGCTTCCAGGAATTACATCCAATGTAGCATGTACATAACCTCCAAAATTAATGTTAGTTGATGGAGAATTTGATCCACCTTGTGCTCCATAAGCATCAACAGTAATACTTGTAACTCCGGGAGGAACAATAAAAGATTCTTGTGCACCTGTATAAGTAAAAGTTGTAGAAATAGAATCGCAAATACTCACGCCAACTGGAGCTGTGAAATTTACGATTGCATCACAAGAACTAATGTCATTTTCTATTATTGTGTCAGCTTGACAATTGATGCTTAAACATTGTGCATTAATTACTTCGGTAGCTCCGAAAAATGCAAATGCACTGAGTATGATTAATTTTGTTTTCATCTTTTATTGAATTTCAATGTGAATAGTAATTGCCTTTTCTAGTTGATCTCCAGAAACTTCCATAAGTGGGTCAGTCGAATTCGTTTTACCAAAATAGACACTTTTGCCAGCAGGAATAGTTAAATAGCCCTGTGTTGTACCGTCCATGTTAACTACAACATCAGAAGAGCCAACTTGTGCAGACCATAATACACGAAGATCCTCACTTGTTGTGTTTGTAAATTCTAAACTTACGTAAGATGCTCCTTCAAGTGAAAAAGGTGAAGCGTAAACAGTGATTCCGTTTTGTGATGTGATCAAATAGTTCTTCGGATCATTAGATTCTTGAAATTTGATTTGATTGGAAAGGGTTCCGCTTGGTTTGGCCATTGATATTAAAGGTAACAATAGCAAACAAAAATTAAAGAGTGTTTTCATATGAATAGTAAATTTATGTAAAAATAGAGTATTTAAATTGAAATTTGATGGAAAGCATTTTAAAGTAAAGAAATGTTGTAAAATTGGTTGAATAGGTGGATTTTAAAAAGGTCGATTTCATTTCTTGACATTTATTTCTAAATTAAAAGAAGTAATAGAACCATGGTATTCAAACACCCTGACTAAACCAGAAAAAGCGGTTTATTATTCCAATGCAATTCAAACGGATGAAACGACAATTGCCTAATTTATGTCAGGAATGCGTTTTCAAAGCGGACCCCAAAGTGCATTTCAAATTGCTTTGGCAGGAATATTTTACCAGGATGATACTCAAGTAGTGAGTTTCCCGGTCCCACAATGTTCTTGGTTTATTAAATTTTGAGTTTGTAGAGATAGGGTGTGACCTGTCCGTGCTAATTAAAACAAAAATCCCGCAAGTGCGGGACTGGACTCGAATTCCGTTCGTACGGAAGCCTTGTGCCTAACCAACTGAGCTAAAGTTCCCGTTGGAATAAATTCCGGATCACACAATTGAAGAATAAGTTTTCGAGATTTTTGTTTTTTGATAAAACGTTCAATTTTCATTGCATCTCCTTCGCTGCTTGATACTTCGAAAACTGTTTTTAATATCCAATCTTTTGCTTTGCCAGTGTATTTGTCGGTAGAATTTGAAAGATGTTGTTCAAGCCGCATCCAAGGATTAGAGGAATATCCAACATAAAATCGGTCAATACTATTGGAATATAGAATGTAATAGGTCATATAAAACAAAAATCCCGCAAGTGCGGGACGATTGACCTTTGTTTTACTTCCCGCAAGTGCGGGACTGGACTCGAATTCCGTTCGTACGGAAACCCTCTGATTAATCCCGCAAGTGCGGGACTCTAACCAACTGAGCTAAAGTACCCGTTGGAATAAATTCCGGATCACACAATTGAAGAATAAGTTTTCGAGATTTTTGTTTTTTGATGAAACGTTCGATTTTCATTGCATCTCCCGCGCTGTTCGATAATTCAAAAACTGCTTTTAATGTCCAATCTTTTGCTTTGCCAGTGTATTTGTCGGTGGTATTTGAAAGATGTTGTTCAAGCCGCATCCAAGGATTAGAAGAATATCCAACATAAAATCGGTCAATACTATTGGAATATAGAATGTAAATGTAATAGGTCATATAAAACAAAAAAGGCCAATCTTTCGATTGACCTTTATTTTGCTCCCTCTGCTGGACTCGAACCAGCGACCCTCTGATTAACAGTCAGATGCTCTAACCAACTGAGCTAAGAAGGAATATTACCCTTATTTCAAACCTCTCGTCTCCTCTGATTAATCCCGTATGTGCGGGACTCAACCAACTGAGCTAAGAAGGAATATTACCTTTATTTCAATTTTTTGGACTTCTCTGATTAATCCCGTAAGTACGGGACTCAACCAACTAATCTAAAAATTTTTGCTATCGTTTCCGAAAAGCGAATGCAAATATAAAGAAAGAATTTATTCTGCAAAGCGATTTTGGAAAAAAATTTCAGGAAATGTAAGCCTTTTAAGCTAAATCCTTAAAAATCATCTTCATCCAAAGTGAAATCTTCAATCGATGCATCGAATGTATCTTCACATTGATCGCTGTCAACCAAATCTTCGCAATTCTCATCGTCACATTTCGCTGGACGTAAAATATTCGTTTTCGATACATTCAAGCGAATCTCTGTGCGAATGAAGCCATCTTCCTGTGCATACGCTTTAGCAAACGGCGTTCCTTCCAATTCAACCAATGCACCTTTCTTTAAAAAATCTAAGATTCTTAGGTTCGCGCCGTCTTTTTTCCAAATCGTGCAATTTACCCAAGTTGTTTTTGTTTTTGTTTCTCCTGTACGTTTGTCTTTCCAGTTTTTGTTGTGTGCAACAGGAAAATTGATGGCAATTACGCCTCTCTCCATGTTTTTCACAACAGCGTCCTTCCCGATGTTACCAATCAATCGTGTTTCAAATACCGTCGCCATTTTGCATAGTTTATAACGTGAATGTAACAAAGACTACGATAACTGGCAAAAAAAGTTCTTTTTTGGAATTATTCTAAATACTGAAAACTGTTTTGCTTTACTCAACCTTTATGATGTAGGCATCTTTAAAGCCATTTTTCTGGACTTTTTCCAAATCCTTTTTAGCAGCTTCTTGTGAATCGTACGTCCCAACAGTGTACAAATATTTGTAGGCACTAGTAGTGTTTAGCTTTTTACGCGTAACAGTTAAACCAATTTTTTTGAAACTCTCACCACCAGTATCCATCGGCTCTTTCGAAGACATAATTTGAATGGTGAATTTACCTGTCGATTTTGTAGGTGTGCTTATTGTATTTTTACCAGATGAGTTCGAAGCAGAATTAGTTCCGCTGCTACTTTTCAAGAAACTGATGGCAGGATAATCTTTCTGAATCGTTGAACGAAATGCGCGGTAAATAGCTGAAGCCAAGATATCTTGACCATTGGTGGTATTTAAATAATTCGCTTCTTTTTCATTCGTTAAGAAGCCACATTCAACCAAAACACTTGTCATGTTTGTGAATTTCAATACTTGTAAAGAATGTTCGCGATCATCCGTGTCCTTTACGCCTCTTGAATGACGTCCAGCACGGGTTGAAAATTCTTTCTCAAATTCCTTCGCCAAATTCACCGCCTTTTTTGAATTCATTGAATGAACATGCGATTCTGTTCCATGAACATTTGAGCGCTCATTCGCATTGCAATGGATGGAAATGAAATAGTCCGCTTTGGCATTGTTCGCCTTGTCGACACGATCGTCTAAAGAAGGAAAAGAATCGTCTGTTCGCGTATAAATAATTGTGACGTTCTTTAAATTTTGTTCAATGTAGGAACCAAACTTCTTAGCTATGGATAGATTTAAGTCTTTCTCAGGAAGATGATTTTTATTGCTCGACAAATGTCCAGGATCACTTCCTCCGTGTCCAGGATCTATTACCACAATGATTTTTTCTTTTTGTGCAAACGATTGAATGCTTAAAACACTCAAACTGAAAAGCAAAAGCAACATTTTCATGCCAACAAAAATAAAAAGGGATGTTTTCGAAATTTAATCTCAATTAAAAGCTTACCAAGAGTAGAATGTTAATACTGCGCTGAAAGTCAGAAAAAATTGACACTTTTGCGCTGTGAATTGTGCCTTAATTATTTCTGTTTATAAAGATGTTGCTGCCTTAAAAGCAGTCTTGAATTCTGTTCTTGTACAATCGTGGAAAGCATTTGATGTGATTATTTCGCAAGATGGCGACAGTGATTGTTTTGATGAATTGCTTAAATCGTACGAAGGAAAATTACACATCCAACACTTTCAACAAGAAGACAAGGGCTTTTTGAAAAATCAACTCTTGAATAAAGTGTTGCGCACGACTGAAGCGGAAAAGTTGGTCTTTATTGATGGAGATTGTTTGCTACATCCGCGATTCATGGAAAATTACAACAAGTCGATTCAAGCAGGAAGAATTTGCATGGGTCGACGAGTGGACCTCGATGCTACAACAACGCAACTGATTAAAAGCGAACAACAAGCGTATCCAGGCTTCGGGCAAATGATTAAGAATAAAACCAAACGTGTTGAAGAAGCATTTTATTTGCCATTTCTTGGACAATCGTTTTTAAAAACGCCAAAATGTTTGGGGTGCAACATGGGTTGGAGCAAAAGTGATTTGGTAGCATTAAATGGATTTGATGAAGATTACACCTATCCAGGTTATGGCGAAGATTCTGATATTGAATTCCGAGGAAAACGCGCTGGACTTGCTGTATTTTCAATGCGTTACAAAGCGATTCAGTTCCACTTAGATCACGCACGACCAAATCGCGAAAATGAAGTTTCAAATAGTCAACTGTTGTTTGAAGAGCGCAAAAAACGTGAAGATGTGCGTTGTAAAAACGGATTGGAAAAATTGGCGAACTGAGTTCAATAAAATTAATTCTTCAATAAGTCATTCGTAATATTGCTACCGGCGCAGCCAGCATCGCAGATAATTTGCTAATTTGCAACTTCGCGAATTTCCAAGACAGAAAGATCTTAAATCTATTTTTCTGTAAAGAAGTACGAATGAACAATCTTTGCTTTTGCAGCACCAATCACGGAAATCAACGAATCCATCGACGCTCCTTTAATTGCCGAAACTGTTTTAAACGCTTTCATTAAGTCTTCTTGTGTTTTTGGTCCAATGCCTGTAATGGATGTTAACTCTGACGTAAGCGCACCTTTACTCCTGCGATTTCTGTGATGTGTGATACCAAAACGATGGGCCTCATTTCTCATGAACTGAACGACTTTCAAACTTTCAGATCGCTTGTCAATGTAAATAGGCAATGAATCTCCCGGAAAGAAAATTTCCTCCAAGCGTTTGGCAATTCCAACAATTGCAACTTTTCCGCGCAAATCTAATTGCTCCAAGGCTTTCAAAGCTGCGCTTAATTGTCCTTTTCCACCATCGATAATAATCATTTGCGGCAACGATTGTCCTTCTTCCAACAAACGACGGTAGCGACGATAAACGGCCTCCTCCATCGAAGCAAAATCATCTGGACCTTCAACTGTTTTCACATTGAAATGACGGTAATCTGCTTTACTCGGTTTCCCATTCTTAAAAACAACGCAAGCCGAAACGGGATTCGTTCCCTGAATGTTAGAGTTATCAAAACATTCCATGTGAACGGGTAATTCTGTCAAGCGGAAATCTGTTTTAATTTGCTCAAGAATGCGTTTTGTATGACGTTCTGGATCAACAATTTTCTCTTGTTTCGTCTTTTCAAGGCGATAGAATTTGGCGTTGCGCAATGAAAGTTCAACCAAGTGTTTTTTATCGCCACGCTGTGGAACAGAAAACTGAATTCCTTCAAGCTTTAAATCCAACTTTTCGTCCAACAAGACTTCTTTCGAAACACTCGAAAAACGTTCGCGCAATTCGGGCAAAACATAACTCAAAACTTCCTCACGCGTTTCATTCAATTTCTTCTTGACTTCCGCCGTATACGCGTGAATAATCGAACCATTGTGAATACATAAATAATTGACAAACGCTGCATCTGGTTCATCGAGTAAGGTGCACACATCTACTTCATGAATACTTGGAGAAACGATTGTGGATTTCGCTTTGTAATTTTCAAGCGTTTGCAATTTTACCTTCATTTCTTGCGCCAACTCATATTCATGATTGCTCGCATGTTGCACCATCTTGTCTTTCAGAAATTGCATTACCGAAGTAATGTTTCCTTTTACCAAGTTCTCAATTTGGGTAATTTTTTCGTCGTAATGAGCTTTCGATTCATGTCCAACACACGGCGCTAAACAATTTCCTAAATGATATTCAAGACAAACTTTATAGCGTTTTTCCTCGATTTTATTGGCAGCTAAATCATAGGCACAATTGCGCAAAGGATACAATTCTTTGATCAACGAAAGCAAAGTATGCATGACCTTTCCACTTGGATAAGGACCATAATAATTCGACCCGTCACGAATCACATTGCGCGTTGAAAACACACGTGGAAATGGTTCTTTCTTGATACAAATCCACGGATAGGTTTTGTCGTCTTTTAGCTGAATGTTGTATTTCGGTTGGTATTTTTTGATGAGGTTATTCTCCAATAACAAAGCATCCAATTCGGTGTCAACAACCATGTATTGGATATCCGCAATGCGTTTCACAAGCATCACAGTTTTACCGTTGTCTTGTGTCTTATTGAAATAAGAGGAAACGCGTTTTTTTAAATTCTTCGCTTTCCCAACATAAATAATGGTGCCGCCAGCATCAAAATACTGATAGATTCCCGGTTTCTCAGGAAGCGTTTTGAGTTTTAACTGAAGATGTTCTTTCACAGACGACATGTTGCAAAAATAAGCAAACGTGCTTGGTTAGCAATTCATGAACACAGCAAAAGTAGTTCGAAGTGAAAAATCGTTGAATCTAGTCTTTGTTGATGATTTCAAACAACTCATTCAAATTCGGAGAAATAATAATCTCAATACGACGATTTTTTGCTTTATCGTTTGGATCTACCGGATGAAACTCTGAACGACCAGCTGCCATTAATTGTGCTGGATTCATTTTTGAATTTGTCAATAAAATATCGATGA
>JBDKHH010000063.1:0-3521 GCA_039797785.1 Bacteroidota bacterium
TTCAACATTGCGATGAAAGATTTGGACATTCGAGGAGCCGGGAATATGTTGGGTGGCGAACAAAGTGGTTTCATTTCTGAAATTGGATTTGAGATGTATCAGAAAATCTTGAATGAAGCGATTGAAGAATTACGTGAAAGCGAGTTCAAAGAATTGTTTGATGAGCGCACGACTGATTCCATGTTGCATTTCGTGAAGGATTGTATTTTGGAAACCGATTTGGAAGTACGTATTCCAGATGATTACGTGAATAATGTTGCTGAGCGTTTGAGTTTGTACCAAGAAATGGACAACTTGAAAGACGAAGCCGAATTACAGAAATTCTCAGAAATGTTGATCGACCGATTTGGTCCGCTTCCAAAACAAGTGAACGAATTGGTGTTATCGTTTAAATTGCGTTGGTTGGCAGAAGAAATTGGCTTAGAACGCTTGGTGATTAAATCAGGAAAAATGGTTGGTTACTTCATTTCGAATCCGCAATCGCCGTTCTACGAAACCGATATGTTCCAGCAAGTCTTGAATTACATTCAGCGCAACGGACAAGGATGTAAATTGAGCGAGCAAAACGATAAGTTGCGTATTGTCTTTGCCGATGTGAAACATATCAAGCATGCGTTTGAGCAAATCAGTAGCATTGTAAGACCATTGCAAAATAATTAGAAATTATTTTATTCATCGTGTTTTCACTTTGAATTACTTTTACAATGGTTTCCATGCTGAAAAAACATTGGCCGAATAAACTAAACGCGCTCTTTATACGTTAACTAGAAAAAATATTCTATGAAATACGTTTTATTCTTTTTGACTCTTTCCTTTTTGGTTGCTTCGTGCGGAAGTTTCAACAACGGTAAATTACGTTTTGTGAAAACGGATAATGCACAACGCGAAATCATAGAAACCTCAGCCAAACCTATCGAAACCGAAGACAGAACGCATTCTTTCGCGACAAGAACATCTATCGAAACACCCGTTCAAAGCAGTGATGTAGATCGTTCGGATGCGGAAATCGCTATTGAAAGAGAAATAGAGCAACAACAAGACATTCAACAACCAAGTATTGACGATTCTTTAGAACAAGCTAACTCTGAAATCGTCGACCAAGCCATGCAAGCAGAAAGAAATGCAAAAGCTGCAGCAATTCAATCCGGTATTGGCATTGTAACACCATTCATTCCTTTATTAGGAATTATTATGACCATTTTAGGATTGGTGTTTTACAAAAGAGCAAGTAAATCGCGTTACATCACTTTAGCCGGTGAGCGCAACCTGCGTTTAAGCCGAGTGTTTTTAATTATTGATGCGGTAATTATCGGAATATCGTTGCTTTTCCTATTATTTTTCTTAGTTCTACTCTTTCTTTAAATTAATCAATTTGGTTTTTCTACCTTTGAACGATGGCTAGAAAAAAACGTGCAATTGTATCTGTTACCAATGATTTGTACACCGATAATAGGGTGAATAAAATTTGTTTGTTTCTGCAGCAGCAAGGATATGACGTTTTACTTGTTGGTCGTCAAAAGAAAGACAGCATTGAGCTTCCAAAACGCAGTTATGCGACCAAACGATTCAAACTAGCGAAAGAAAAAGGAGCAGGTTTTTATGCACTTTACAATCTTCGACTTTTCTTTTTCTTGTTGACAAAACGTGCAAGTTTATTGGTGTCGAATGATTTGGATACTTTACTTGCCAATTACGCTGCAAGTAAATTTAAACCAAATGCTCGATTGGTATACGATTCACATGAGTATTTTACGGAAGTGCCTGAATTGATTCATCGTCCACGTGTTCAAAAAGTGTGGGAAGGAATCGAAAGTTGGATTTTTCCTAAGCTGAAAACCATTTACACAGTGAATGAATCCATCGCAAAATTGTACCGTGAAAAATACAAGAAAGAAGTATTGGTCGTTCGAAACATTTCACCCACTTTCCACTTAGATCATCTTCCCACGAAAGCAGAATTGGATATTCCAGAAAATACATTTTTAGTAATTATTCAAGGTGCTGGAATCAATGTGGATCGCGGATCTGAAGAAGCAATTGAAGCGATGAAATTACTTGAGAACGCATGCTTGATGATTGTTGGAGATGGCGATGTTGTAGCGCAGTTGAAAGAAACGGTTGAACGCGAACAGCTAAATGAAAAAGTGCGTTTCTATGGAAAACGTCCATACGCTGAGATGATGGCTTTCACGCATCATGCCGATGTTGGTTTAACCTTAGATAAACCGACGAATTTGAATTACTTGTATTCCTTGCCCAATAAAGTTTTCGATTACATTCATGCTTCAACGCCGATTATTGCAACAGATTTGGTTGAAATTAAACGCATCATAGAACAACATGAATTGGGAACTATTCTACCAGAATTAACACCTGAAAACTTAGCAAAGGCGATTCGTGATTTACAAGAAAATTCGAGTAAATTGGAACAGTTCAAAGCCAATTGTGCGCTTGCTGCTAAGGTAGAAAATTGGGAAAGTGAGCAACATATTTTAGAAGAAATTTATCCAAAAGTTGACTAACACAAAAGTACATATCATCTCATTCGATGTTCCGTATCCCGCGAATTATGGTGGTGTGATTGATGTGTTTCACAAAATTCGTTGCTTAAAAAAACAAGGCGTCGATGTGATTTTGCATTGCTTTGAATACGGCCGTGGCGAACAAGCTTATTTGAATGAACTTGCATTGGAAGTACATTACTACAAACGTTCGACTTCATTTTTTCAGCAGTTCTCAACCATTCCATACATTGTAAAATCCCGAATTTCACAAGAATTAAATGAACGCTTGTTGCAAGACAATTTTCCCATTTTAATGGAAGGTTTGCATACAACGGGCTTACTTTTAGATGATCGTTTCAAAGATCGCCTTACCATTTTCAGAGAAAGCAATATCGAACATGACTATTACAATGGTTTAGCAAAGGCTGAGCGCAATTGGATTAAAAAATGCTTTTTTCTGCTTGAAGCACGAAAGTTAAAATCCTACGAAAAACACTTAGCAAAAGCAAAACACATGCTGATTGTTTCGCAAGAAGACACAGCCTATTTCGAAAAACAATTTCCAACAAATAAGGTTAGTTATCTTCCAAGTTTCCATGCAAATGATGTGTTGCACGTTTCCACAAAACCTGTCGAAGAACCGTACATTTTGTTTCATGGGAATTTGAGTGTTCAAGAAAATGTGTTGGCGTATTATTCACTCGCTGAAGCAGGTGTTTTTGAGTTACCTTATCAATTTGTGGTTGCTGGATTAAATCCAAGTGAACGACTAATCGCAGATCTTTCAACTAAAAAGAATATTCGCTTGGTCAATAGTCCAGATAATCAAACGATGAATGAATTGATTCAACATGCGCACATTCACTTGTTGTATACGAATCAACCAACTGGTTTGAAATTGAAATTAATCAATGTGCTCTATTCGGGAAAATTCATTGTTTGTAATCCACACATGCTTGCGGGAACAGGTGATTTAAAACAACTCGTTTCAGTCGCGCAATCGCCTTCAGATTTCAA
>JBDKHH010000064.1:0-18949 GCA_039797785.1 Bacteroidota bacterium
GTCAAGTTTGTGTCAGCGATGACAAAATCAATGGTATCTTTTTTTAATTTGAGCTGAAAATGAGAATAGTTTGTACCCTTTACTGTTTTTTGCGAAAAACAATTGAAGGCAAACAAATAAAGGGTTATAAGTGTTATTTTTAAGTACATTTTTTCTTTTTATATCGTGTTTAGTATTTCATTTACATAATTCGTCCACTGTGAATTTGGAATATGTTGATCCAAATAAAAGTAAGGTTGAATATCATGTTCGTCAATCGCAAATTCTGGAATTCCACCTCACAATAATAGAAAGTAATTCTCAAAACTCAATTGAATGTGCAGCTTCATCCTCTGAAACCCATGTATTGTTGATTAATTTGTATTGGACAATAAAGGATTCAGATGTCTTTAATTTCAATCGATCATTTCGCTTTCGTTTAAAATTATCTAATCGGTAGTGATAAATTAAACTATCCTTATCCATTGATTTGGTTGAACTTAACAATACTACATCATCATCGTAAGTACTGCTGTAATTATCTGCAATCGATAAACTCGATTCTTGCGAACAGACGGTTTTAAAATAATACACACGCCTTCCACAAAATCCTGAACCAGTCCCACAAACGGCTAAAGTAAAGTAACTTCCAAATTGATTAAAACCATCATAATAATTGGTCCAACAACAGGAGTAATTTCCATGGTAATAGCGCTCTTTAGCTATGACTTTAAACTGATTTTCAGAAATTGGTTGTAATTCCAATAACACATGCGTTTCAAACATGTCTTCACCACTCAAATCAATCAAACAAAGAACATAATTTCCAGATTCTTGCGATTTAAAATACGTTCCTAGTGTATCGGAAACAAGCACACTATTCCAATTCGAATTGGTACTGTCGGTTAGATTCAATTCTGAAAGAATTTTTAAACCTCGAGATTTTGTGATATATCCTTGATTTCCCTTTAGGTCATCCAAAACAATGTACTCAATGGAATC
This sequence comes from Bacteroidota bacterium, assembly GCA_039797785.1. GTDB lineage: Bacteria > Bacteroidota > Bacteroidia > Flavobacteriales_D > Crocinitomicaceae > M0103. Next base: position 982 of record JBDKHH010000064.1, read on the forward strand.
ACTGTTTTCTTTAAATTGTTTATGAGCAAATGAATTGAAGCTGTTAAACTTCAAAAATATCACTACCAAAAACCACTTAATTTTCGCTGACTTAATCATATCGTTCTATCAACATTTTGTCACTATTTTCCAAACATACTTTTGACCCTATTTTCCATTTATTGTTCGATTTAACCATGTGGATAGCACAAAATACACGTCCCTTTTTTTGATGCAAATGTGAAAAGTCAAAAATAAATGCTGCCTCTGTTTTTTCTTTATTAAACACGATTCGAGTATAAATTGCTCCACCAATATTATTCTTCAGTTCAGCCGTAGTTAAGGGAAAAGTTTCGAGCACTTGAACATTTCCAAAGCTTTTAAGTTTTCGCGTACTAATTGGCATTGGTTGGGCAAAATTACTGTTTAACTTATATAGTAATTCACTTCCACCTTTTTGAACAAATTCCTGAATTAATTCAAGATCTGCCACGAGTAATTGGTGATGAACTAACACCGTAGGATACTTCAAATTGCTTTCTGGAACCAGTTGTTTTAAGGTACAATTGATAATTTCATATACTTCTTTGCTTTGGTCAAAAGGAAATTCTTCTTCAATTGGTTGAACGGAAGTTGTTTTTTTGTCTTGAGGATTTTCCGTACATCCAACCAAAGAAATCAACAACAATAAACAATTTATTAGAATTAGATTTTTCATACCAATACGTGTTTATCTCACTCCTTCACAAACGTCAGTACATCCTCTTCAATATCAACCCAACTGGTATTAATTTCTCGGAGTTTGAGTTTCTTACCTTCAAGTGAAACAACTTGTTTGATCCAAACATTTGGCGGACAATCATCGATTGTTCCAGAGATAAAGGTGGCAACGAAGGTGTTGTTGTTAATCCAATTGATGCGCATGGTATCTGGATAATTTGGCAAAAGTTCATTTGTCCACGTAGCTCTGTTTCCTTTCATAAAATCAAATCCTGCCCAGTCGGCACCTCGAAGAATGTATTTTCCTTTCAATAACTTGGCATAATTGATTTCTTCATTCGTTGTGCTCTCTTGCACTGCTATTTCTTGCGTTTTATCTTCAGGAACAATTTGCACTTCATCCTTTGCTAGCGTACTTGAAATGCTTTTTTTCTCCGAATTCAAGGTCTTTGCCCAATAGCCTAGAACAAAGCAAACAATGCCGATTAAACTATAGGTTAGAAGTTGTTTTTTGTTCATGCTGAAATTGGTTTAATTGCTTACATCTTCATTAATACACAGCTTTACTCATCCTCAGAAAGATAGTCATCTTTGTAACTACCAATGTGAATTTCACTTTTCATAATTTTAGCTTTTTGAAAACGATAATTCACTATTCCAATAACGAATAAAGCAAAAGCAATCACGATAAAGCTGAATTCAATGAAATTTCCGTAGTAGATACTTGTCAAATTATTGACACTAATTCCTGCAATTAAAAAATACATGGCCGTTCTCAAAAATGCCAAAAACGTTGTTTGATTCGCCAGATTTGTTCGTTGAATTGCTAATTTCTCTCGTAAAATTAAATCTTTGTTCATTGGATGAATGCTATTCGTTGACTTGAAAGTTAAGTACATTTCAAGTAACATAGGTTAAATTGACTATAAATACTTACAAATTCCCCTTTCATTTTACACGCTCAGTACGCATGCGTTATTACATAGCAAGTACGGTCCATTTACCAGCTTTCTTTATGTAGGTTGTTGAGCCATTGTAAGAATGTTTTTTTCCTTTTTCGAAAAATTTCACATTTAAACCCAAACTTGGATCCGGTTTTTCAATGATAGGAGAAAAACTAGGAATTTCAGATCCACCACTTGTGTTCCAATCCAAATAACAATCTTCTTGAACTGTAAAGGTTCCTGTAAAGTGAAATTTATACACTTCATCTTTGAATGCCTTTTCGTAATTCGTTTCTGTGATTTCCAATTTCACCAAATTTATCATTTGATTAGAACTTTCATTGATGTGTTTTTTCACATCTTCAAACAGTATTTTTTCGGTTGGACCTTCAGGTGTCAAAACCTCATTCGTTTGTTCTGAGTTACAGCCCATCATTACCGTCGATAAGGCAAAAAGTAGAAAAATAAATTGTTTCATGCTATTGATTTCAAGTTATTACGAATTTAGAATTTTAACGGTGAAAACAACACTATTTTATCACAAAAAATCCCACACAAGTGAATGCGCGGGATCAATATTAGTGCGATAGAACACGTTTATTTTTCGGCGAAGTATTGATCTAAATTTCCCATCGCCATTGTAAATCCTTCTCTGAATCCCATTTCGATAATCATTTCAAGGTCTTCCAATTTATCGTATTTTGCCTCAATGTTCACAATTGTTGTTGCTCCATTTTCAGTGAAAGTATTTGTCCAAACAGTGCGAGGCATAGCTGTATTTACCGTTCCATTTTCATCACAAAAAGCATCCAAGCCCGAGTAAAACTTAAGCGGTTCAATTTTTTGATAATCATTTTTGCACCAGTGACACTCGTTTTGTTCTTCATTGGCTGTATTGTACATTTCATACAACCATGTTCCACCTTCTCTAAAATCCATCGATTTCGTTCTTGTTTTGTACGGTTTTGGCGCCCACCACAAATCCAAAATCTCAGGATTAGTCCATGCATCCCAAACCAATTCAAGTGAGGCATTGAACTCACGTTTTACAAGTACGGTGCTGTTTTCTTTGTTGACTTGAAAGTCGAATAATAAGGTTGTTTTCATTGTTCGTTGTTTTTCATTGTTGCTAATAGTTCATCCAATTGGTTGAAGCGCGTTTCCCATAATTGTCGGAATTGCTCCAGCCACGTATCAATTTCTTTCATTTTATCCAGTTCTAAGCGATAATAGATTTCTCGTCCCTTGCTTTCTTGCTGAATTAAATCACATTCAGATAAAATGCGTAAATGCTTTGAAACTGCTTGGCGAGTTGAATCAAAATGTTCTGCCAACGCATTGGGTGTCATCGCTTGAACGGCAATGAGTGCAATAATTGCCCTGCGCGTTGGATCTGAAATTGCTTGAAAAATATCTCTTCTCATACTTCTTGATTAAAATAAGAAACCATTTGGTTGCAAATATATACGCAACTATTCGGTTTCGCAAATTATTTTTAAAAAAGTTAAACGTTGATATAGAATTTAGTTCTTCTGGTTGATCCTTCTCATCCACAGCGTAATGAATGCACCGCCGATAATACCAGGAATAAACCAGCCATAAACACCTGGAAAAAAATTGTTTACAACAACAAACGCTGTGGTAGCAGAAATGTATGCTCCCATCATTTTACCAAGGTGAAGTTTTAACCAATTTTCACGCAATTTGTGCTGTTGTTTGTACAGTTTAAGATCTCGCAAGGCGAATATTAATCCAACTAAACCAAAAGCAGTTAAAACGATATTTAGATTACGATGAAACAAGGGATTGTAGAGTAGCATAAAAATACCTGTTAGCACCATCGACCAGGAAATGACTTTGTCCCAGAACAGGTTTGCGGTATTCTGTTTAAAACCAATCGCACGATATCCTGTCAAAGCGAAGTAGCCGCTGAAGATTCCAATTGCAAATAAAAATGGATTTTCATGCTTCGGTAGGATCGCGATGATCAGTGAGATAGCGATTGACAACAACATTGAATAGAAAAATATTTTTCCAGCAACTCGGTGAACGGCTCTCCCCTTTTTCGCAATGATCGCTATTAAGCCTGCTAATAAAGCTATTCCGCCCAATGCTGCATGAGCAATTATGATCAATTGAATCTTACTTTCCATTTTCTTTGGTTGGATTTTGCTTCACAAATTTCTCAAACACTCTTTTTTGATCAATACTAAACGCCATTGCACGTGTATGAAACACATAAACAGACGATTTAATCTGATAAAAATACGGTTCGGTATTAAAATACAGATTGGTTTTTTGACGATTAAATGCATTGAAAGCCGCCTCTGCGTTTGAAGTATCTTCAAATTGCCATTCTTCAATTACTCCATCCGATATGATAAATGCATGCGTTTTATCTCTGTAATAATACGCCCAAATTTGTTGAACCTTGGAAAGCGCTTCGGCATCATTTCCATCGATTATTTGTTCAACGCCAGTTTCGTCATAACTTAATGCATAAAAAGGCAACTTCTTTTGCATCCGTAATTCAGCATTGTTCAAATTGTACATATCCAGCTGCTTCACTCTGGCAGTGTCCCCCCCCCATCCGTCTTTTTCGATTTTCTTAACAAAGTCAATAAAAATGTTTGAAGGATGCTGATAAACAGACGATTTCTTTTCGTTGCAACTGAAAAGTAGTGATGCGCTTGAAATCAAAACTAGTAGATATAATTTCTTTTTCATTGATTAATTTTTAACGTATCACTTTTCACTTACCCAGTTCTAGGCTTCGAACCTTTTCCTCAATCATCTGCATTACAACCATGTGCGGTGCACCAACTTTGTACGCATGACAATGTCCATTGCCTGGAACCCAATCAACGGTTGCATTTGGTGATGGATTTTCCAATTGCTGCAGGGTACTTTCAAAAACTCTAACTGCGCGATCTAAAAAATAATCATCCCGTTCATTACTTGAAATATAAATTTTACCAACGAGTGATTTACCAATTGTTTGCCAATGATTTTGTATGTACTTGTTCAAATCGTATGTTGACCATGCTTCTGCAACTTGATGATCAATTTCACCCGTGAATGCATCAAAAAGCGGCATTGCTTGTCCATTTTCTCCTTTTGGACTAAAAATCAAAGCAGAAATTGCATTTCCATGGTTGGCGTCTAAATAAGTTCCCGATCGTCCAAGTACATTCTCAAATGCTATCCAATCTTTCACAGCAATTGGATTGTCTGTGCGCCCCAATTCATTGAACATTTTTGTATAACCGAAGTCATCGACAAAATAGTTATCATCCGTGTAAATGTTCGTGTATAAGCACGATGTAAAACTAATTGGATCTGGGCTAAAACTATAAGCTCCATTAAAGGTTTCAGGGTAAAACAATTGTAAAGCTAATGAAGCGTATCCACCAGTAGAGCAACCACCGACAAAACGTGTTGTAGCAGAACTTGTGTTACGGTACTTTTTTTCAACGAAGGGAATCACTTCCTTAATCAAGGATTCACCGTGTGCACCCAAATTTTCAGAGTCGATGTGATAGAAATTCCGGTTTTGTGTACCATCGAGGTAAACGATGATAATTTGTGGTGCATCTTCGGACATCCACCAGTTCGCGAAATCTTTCGATAATTGCATTTGCAAAGAAAGATAACGACAATCACTGTCACCTCCACCTATGTAATAATAGATCGGATATTCTTTCTTGGGATTTTTGTAATACTGTGAAGGTAAGAGCACGCCAACGTGTTCTTGGATTGGTTTGTTCCACCATTTAGACAATATGTCACTTGTGACGTGCTCATAGTTGATCAATGGATGTTCTTGCAGTTCAAAACGTTGATTCAGTTCTTCTAATTTCACTTTCATTTTTTGAGCTGAGTTCAAATCCACTTTGATTGTTTTACTTCTTAAATTATCTTCAGCGGTTAAGGTGAATGTTTCAAAATTTTGTTGCCAAACGACTTGAACATAATAGGTGTTTTGTGGTAATAAATCAAGCGAACATTCCCCAGATTTGTTCCAACTATCCCAATCTTTAGAATTTTTAATAACCAACGTTTTGTTAGAATTCCAATGAAAATTCTTTGCGAAAATATAATCTGACTTTGTATAAAAATTCGGCCATATGTTGTGTGACGGTTCGCTTTTAGGATTCGTTGTAATAAAAATAAACAATCTGCCATCTGATTTAAACATAGGTTGCACGGCTTCATCCATGGATAATTCAATATCCAATGAAAATGATTTATTTTGAGCAGATGCTATTGTTACGCATCCCAAGCAAACTAGAAAAAGTACGCGTTGAATCATGCATTGAAAGTAAGGGGAATTCAGATGAAATCCAATTTATATTAGTGCTATAATTCCTTATTCATTCGTTTATATCTTTTCTTACCCCAAGCAATAACTTGAACTCCTGGCGAATAATGTGTCTTATCTGGTGCGTTGCTTAGAAATTGGATGAAACACGGATAATTGACCTTGAGCTCGTTCATTTCTATTTGATAAACTGGCCACTCAACATGATGAATTTCAAAGGCATTCATGTTTTCATTCGTATGTTGAAATAAAGCATAGCGTTCGGTTAACCATAAATCAATTTCATCTTTGTGTTCCAAGGATTTTCCAACAGAATAAACAGCTTGAAAAGAATCACCAAACGACGTATTCTCAGAGACAAAAGAATTGTGCGTTCGTTTCATCGGTGAATAGCGATACGGCAATTCGGATAAGATCGAAGCGATTTTACTAGACACTTTTTTAGCTGCTTCAATACTCAAAAAATGAACCCCCGCTTTGCCTTTGTATTTCACATACGTACGAATATTGATTTCAGGAAAATTCGATACCACAGAAAGAGCTGGCAAATAATGTGGACGAATATTCTCCATATTAAACGCAACCAAAGAAATCCAAGGTTTACCTTCAAACAAATCAATTTCAAGATCTTCAGGTACAATTTTCTTAAGTTCTTCCAAATCCACTTGCCAATGCAGAAAAACGGCATCGTTCCATTCCTGATAGAACTTCCAATTCTCCTGAGGCATTTCCCACGGACGATGAGCGGTTTTTGAAAGTACTTGTTGAATGGTCATGGTTGGTTTGAAAATAATATTAATGAGGATTTATATAAACATAAAGACAATATTCTGAATGTTCAGAAATGATTTCTTTGTTTTTTGACATCTCGCTATACGACACATATTCCTCCCCAGAATTTCCCCAAAAAGCTAAAAAATAACAATAGATATAATTCTTCGGTATCTGAACTACCAAAGCAAATAACTCATTTATATTAAAGGTTTTGCTTAAATCCTTAATTTCCAACGTGTCTTTTTCGCTTATAATAATTAGTTCAAGTCCTTGATCTCTTTCAACTACCAAGGATTTCTTTCTAAATTTTCGATAAGTCAAGGTATCACCATTCTGAACCAGAAGAATCTTTTTCACATGAAAATTCTTATCTTCTGGTATGATGTCAATTTTGTCGATTTTAACCGTTTTAGATAAAGCCAGCGAAATTGGTTCTTGATTAAACTTAGTAATTGCATTCAGACGCACAAACCAAGCATACGAAGGAAGTTCAAATTCTTGTATGCCGTACCCGTCTGTTGAAGGATAAGAACTGTGCAACATCATTGTTTTATTCTCTACGTCAATTGATTCGACAATTCCACAATGTCCCCAAGAATGATCATACCAAAACTGAACGAAATCCCCTTTTTCAACTTGTTTCCAATCATCAATTGGAATACCCAATCCTTTACTCGTTAACGCATGATAAACACCTTTTGGTTCAGGTGAACCGTTTGCTATTTGCGCATAAACATCATCAATGCTATTTCGTGGTTGATCAATACGAATATTAACCGTGTCGATCGAATCCAGATGAATGAAATGACTTAAAACACCAATGACATACTCAGTGCAAACAGCACTTTGATACGTTGGAGAAATCGTTCTTCCATAATAAACAGCTGTATCAATTACTCGTTGATTCAATTCGGTCGATTGAGCATCTGCAAAAGAAGCAAACACTAACATTACCAAAAGAAGCATTCGTTGAATCATGCATTGAAAGTAAGGGGAATTCTTTTAATTACCAATAGTTATTGCCGTAAAGAATAAACCACCAATCAATTCAACGAATTCAAGTACTTTAATCGTTTTCTGCTTGATAAGTATTGATATACACCACCGAAAAGACTTCCAATTGATAATGCGAAATACTTCATTCCACTTCTTGAATTTAATCCAATATAAGCAAACACCAAAACCCCTAAAATCCCTAATCCTAAACTAAGTTGCGCTTTCGATTTTACTTTTGCAGTGTGAGATTTTGCCACTTCTTTTACAATTTCTCTCGCCATTTCGCTTTCCAGTCCTCTATTTTTTAATCGGATAACAATTCCTGCTAATCCTTCTTCTTTATCCAAATAGGTGTTAACAAATTTCGTATAATTCTGAATTTCAATTTCTAAATGTTCTTGATCGGTCATTTGGTTTGTTTTTGGGTAATTAATTTAGTTATTTCGTTAGGCTCATTTTATAATTGAAAGTTCTACTCCTTGTGTAACGAGTTTATCCCTTAATTCTCTAGATTCATTTAAACTCAGAAATTCAAATTGCATATGAGCATAAAAGTATTTGAGTAAAGCATTTCGTATTTCTTCTTGTTTTCCAAGATCATTTTCATTGAGACCAATTATGTGATAAGGTTTTTCCGCATCAACATAAAAGCCTACAATTGGATTCGTTTCAAAAACTACATTTTTCTCAAGCACCAAATTAAATGCTTTTGTAATTTCTTTCAATGTAGATTTATCAGGATGAATAAAAACAGCACTGATTTTTTTAATCGAAACTCGTTTATTTTCCCAATCGTTTTGCGTTAGATTTTCAAAAACATCCTCCGACAAATCAGTTCCTGTTTTATTGTGCATTAATGTTGAATAGGTATAACTCGGTCCAAACGGTAATCCCCACCAACCCCAAATCAACGTCAACAGGTTGTATTTAAATGCATATTTATTATTGTCATCCTCTTTGGATAAATAATAGATTTTTGAAAAGCGTTTAATGGGAGGAAAAAAGGGTCTTGGTATTAAGTATTCGTAAACAATGAATTTCCCATCTTTTTCACGACTTGCCATAAGTTGATCAAAACTTAAATCACCAGGAATTTCTAATTGTAAAACTGTTTCTTTCATTGTCTAATCAACTTTCATCGTCCACTGTAAATGATAACTCCAAGCAAATGCATTTTAACGCCAGCGTTTATATAGTTTACATTTATCGATCAATTGTCACCTCTTAAAGCCACAGGGAGAAAGTGGTTCAATTGATCAAGTAGAACTTTAGTTTGCTAAAATAAATATTTAATCAATGTTTAACAAACTACCATAGCTAGTCCTCAAAATAACTTGCAGAACCATGATATAAAATTCCATTCACCATATCATTTTCTGTAGCAAACTGACTCAGTTCAATGCTTCCATCAAATGTTCCAGAGTAAAATAGTTCTTCGTCTTTCTTCATTTTTAATCTGAATTGTGTTTTGAAGGAGCCCGAATAGCGCTTAATTGGAATCATGACATAGTTTCCAGTTGTGAGTTCCAAAGGAGAAAAATAACTATTCCCGCATCCACTGTACACCCAATATTCAATTGGTTCCCATTCTCCATTTTCGTTCATTGCTTCTTGAATCATCATTAGACTTCCATCTTGTCGATCGGCATTAAACGTAGAATCGCTGGTATTGATTAAATAGGCCGTAAAGTAATCTTTTGGATTATTTTCTGTCCAACTGAATCCTTTTGATTTCAAGTCTTTAGGGGTAAGATTCGTATCGAAATAAAAATACGTTTCCCCTTTTCGTACATCGAATAAACTTGAATCAATCTTTAAAGGATTTGAACATTCGTAATAGGCACGTTGATTGCCCTCTTCACTGATCACAAGAAAGCTGGACAACAATCCAACAAGTGGGAGGAAAATAAAAAGTATTTTGTTCATGGCTTTGGTTTTTTAGTTGTTTTACTAAAATACAATAAATTTAAAAAGATACAGATTTTCGTTCAATCCCGAAAACCTTCGGGATCATTCTTCTTCCTTCAACCTCCACGGTGGATTCAACCGATTTTCACCTGCGTAATACAAAATCAAATGATTTCGATCTAAATCGTGCAAATGCGCTTCACGCCACAACCATGGTTTATCGTTTGGTTCTTCAATGAATTCAATGCCTTTTGCTTTCAATTCTTTCACGTAAACATCAAGATTGTCACATTCGAAATAAATATGAATGCCATTGCCTGATGGAAGTTCATCAACTAGCTGAATCGAAAAAGTCGAAGTGCCATCCGGACAAACAAAGCGAGCATAATGTGTATTCGAATGAACAATGAGTTTTAATCCCAAGGTTTGATAGAATACGATTGCCTTTTCAAGGTTTACTGACGGAATGGTGATTTGGTTTAAGTTCATGTTATTTCTTTTTTGCTAATTCATCGATTTGCCATTCGGAATACTACTCAATTAATTCGTTTCAATTATTCTATCTTTTTGTAGTCATGCACCTGAACTAATTGCCCATTGCTGTAATGTTCAGATCGGACCAAACGGTCGTTCTCATAGATCCAGCGGCTGTAACCACCGTTTCCATTTGACATAAGATCGCTCATTTCGCTGATTCGGTCTTTGCTATCATAGGTAAATGTAAGTTCGTCATAAACAGGACCATTCGGACTCCAAAGTGTCGATATTACCTTAGAAATTTTATTTGTAGCGGTATAAACTCCTTTCACCTCATCACACGGCCAAGGATATCGCTCACCTTTTTCATTGTACGAGCACTCGCTGTAATAAACAGTATCGAATTCATATCTGTAATTAAGTACGTTTGAACGATAACCACTTCTATAATTTTCGACTTGTAGAATGCGGTTTAAACTATCATAAGTGCAACGATCATAAAGTTCCTTGCCTGAATAAACTTCAGTAATGTTTCCAGCTTGATCATAGGAATAGGAAATTTCTGTTGTTCTGTTCTTATTTATTATTTCCAATTTTTCAATTAATCCTTTGTCATTTCGCTGAATACGTTGATATATGGTATCGCCGCGAATCAGTTTATGCATCCAATAATCGTTCGAATCATAAAAGAAACGAATGCTATCCATATTTTCATAAATTTCCAAAATCAATTGTCCTTTGGAATTGTATTCATAAAATGTTTGATAAATACCATTTGCACTTGAATCAATCTCAAGTTCTTTCCGTGCATAATTCTTTGATGCGTCTTTTTGCTTTGAACTGAACGATTCCAATCCCATCGCTTGGTATGGATGTTTCCAGACTTGCGCGTATGATTGAACAAAAACCGCTAAGTTGATACATAAAAATAGACTATACTTTTTGATTTTCATTATTTTAAATTCGTTCTAAATCGGTGAAACACCACTGTTCGTTTTGTAAACTTTATAGTTTCCTTTCTTGTTAATGTGTAAATAGACATTTCGCAAACGTTGATCAGGTATCTTCACATAATACCACGTATCTTTCTGAAAACGAATGGGACATGTTTCATATTTTGTTGAAGAAAAGATAAAATGTTCGTTGTAATTACGCGGTTTTGAAGTCGCTAAAACCAGCTCCATACTTTGACCAACAACTTTGTACTGCACTGAAACAGTATCTGCTGACCATAAATAATGTCCATTCGTTTTTTTGAAATCAATTTTCTTCGGCCAATACGTTTGAACACCACCCATTCCTGGATTATAACAAGCGAAACGTTCTGTTACACTATATTCCAGCGGTAAACCAGTTGTATCGTATTTCGAGACGGTAAGTTTCTCAAAAAACACCCCATTGATTAACTCACACGAACCGTTCACACCATTCTTATTGATTTTCACATCGCAGGTAGCGTGACGAGCCATCATCACAGCTCCAACAAGTGCGCATTGCGAAAACAGAAACAATCCAACGAATGCAATGCTCATTTTTAAAACTTGGGATTTTTTTATTCGATTCATATTGCTTTTACTCATTCATCCGTTTTAACTTAATGGTCAAAATATCACCAACGTTCCAAAACATCACTGAATCTTGATAGTTCACTTTAGTTGGAATTGTAAAATGTTTATTATCCTTGGGTGAAACCGCTGAAAAAACAAGTAAACTACTTTCGATTTGCCAATCGTAGGCAAACTTTACCTTTTCCAATTTACCTTGTTCAAGCCAATTGGTATGAATCTTATTGTTTTCCAAAAATTCTATTGTTTTCCCTGTTGTTGAAAGGATATTTTCTGGACCAAAAAAATCGACTAAATTAAGTGTGCTATCGTTTATTGGCATCGGAATTTCATCGGAATACGTTCCTGTTTTTTCCGTTGATTCGAATACCCAAACACCAATTATTGATTTAGCTTTATGCTCTTCGCTGTTAGGAACAGAACAACCTAATGAGAGGATAAAAATAAGAAATGTAATCGTTTTTAACATTGAATTGTGTCCACTTTGATTATTTGGAAAGTTAGGTGTTTTTGATTAATTATCGTTGTCAATTTAACTTAATTACGTATTGAAATAATGTCAACCCATTTCTTTTCATTCATTTCAATCCACAGTACATAACAAGTAAAACACTTCAAATTAAAGTATCTTCTCCTCCTTTTACAGCATGCAAATCAACCTTTTAATAAGTAATTACTACCGTTTAACCAATCGCAGAGGAAATTCCTTTTTACCTTCAACTTTTCGCATAAATTTGCTTGAATTGCACGATAATTTGAGCCATGCATAAAACTGAAAATCCAGTCTTTTTTGATGAAGTAAAGAACAGTGTTACACATGTTTCAAAAGCGGGTATTTTCAATTTATCTTCCATTGCTGAGCTTCAACACAATTGCCGATCGTATGGCTTCGGAATAAAATATGTGACAGAAGGTACAGAGCGCTATCGCATCAACAACAAGCTGTACACCGTGAATCAAGAACACTTTTTACTTGTAAATGGCGAAAAAAATACAAGCGTCGAAATTGATAGTAAAACGCATGTCAAAGGAATGTGCATTCACTTGTCAAATGAATTGGTGCAAGAAGTAATTGCAAGTTATTGCGCTCCCGACACTCCAATTTCTGACCTCCAACTTTCCAACTTCTTCTATACGGATGAATTTTTAGAAAATAAGTATTCCGCCAATCAAAATGCCCTTGGACAAAAATTGTTGCAACTAGAATCTACTATACAATCCAAGTTGTTGTTCGAAGAGCACATCAATACTGAGTTTTATTATGAATTGGCGTGTGCAATGATTCAGGATCAAACATCCGTTTTCAAACAGTTGCAAAACATCAAAAGTGTAAAAAGCGAAACAAAAAAGGATTTGTACCGACGCATTTTAAAAGGAAAAGAATTGATGGACGAGCAATTCGAAAATGACCTAAGCATCGAGCAAATTGCAATCTTTGCGGGGATGTCTGAGTTTCATTTTTTCCGTCTTTTCAAACAAATTATTGGTTTAAGTCCCTATCAATACATTTTGCGTAATCGCTTATTGAAAGCTCATCGCCTCTTGTGTTCAGGCTTCTCCGTTTCCGATGTGGCGTTTGCTTGTGGATTCTCCTCCATTTTTACCTTCAGTAAGTCATTTAAAAAGATGTTTGGCGTGCCACCGAGCGAGCATTATTTGATTCAATTGAATCATTCAGCTTAATAATTAAGCAGTTTTTGACAAATAAAAACTACAATAAACCCTTACATTTGAAGCAAATCTAAACGAATGAATGTGCGATCTTTATTGTTTTTTATTGTTTTCTTTCTCTTACGGTTCACCTCTTCTGCGCAAGAAATCAAAGGACAAATTGCTCCTTTTGATGCAACTGTGAATTATCAATTGGCGCTTTTCTCAAGTAAAGATTCAAGCTTAATAAAATCTTCCTTTGTTGACTCAACGGGAACGTTTGAATTTTCACCACTCAAACCAATGAACTATTTTGTGGTGATTACGAATGATCTTGGCTTTAAGTATTTGAAGGTAAATCTTGAATTGACTGATGAACAATCATCCATCGATTTGGGTAACATTTCCTTAGTGGAAAAAGTAAATGCAATGAATCAAATTGATGTTGTTGCTAAAAAATCATTCATTGTGCGCAAAGCGGATAGAATCATTGTAAATCCGGATGCCTTGGCCACGAATACTGGAACTTCGGCACTTGATTTATTAGAGAAAATACCTGGGATTTTTGTGGATTATCAAGGAAACATTTCTTTGAAAGGAAAAAGTGGTGTACAAGTGTTCATTGACAATCGACCGACTTATTTATCTGCTGAGGAACTGGCGAACATGTTGCGTTCAATGCCATCTACATCAATTGAAACACTCGAATTGATGTCGAATCCACCCGCAAAATATGATGCTTCTGGAAATGCCGGTATTGTCAATATCAACACAAAAAAAACACGTGAAAAAGGATTAAATGGTTCGCTCACTTTGAGCTACGGACAAGGTCGCTATTATCGAACAAACAACAGTTTGAACTTAAACTATCGCTTGAATAAATTCAATTTTTTCACAGGCATTTCTTGGACACAAAATAACATGTACCAGGATTTAGACATCAACCGCTATTATTTTACAGATGCAGGAGTTTACACTTCTGGATTTGAACAAAATTCCTACATCAAAAAGCAAAATGGTGGACGAAGTTTGAAGTTCGGTTGTGATTGGTATGCAACGAACAAATCAACGTTTGGTGTTGTTGTTTCTGGTTTTTACAATCCTTCAACTTCGGAAGTTACCAATCATGCAAAAATTCTTGATGCGAACAATACAACTTCTGCAACAGTTTATGCACTAACGAAAACAAAGACAAATTGGTTCAATGGATCGCTCAATACGAATTACAATTTGAAACTAGATACATTGGGCAAGGAAATGAATTTCAGTGGAGATTATTTGAATTATTCTTCGCAATTGCAGCAAAGCTTATTCAACCAAACGGATTCGATCGATGGAACGATTTTAAGTGCACAAAACTTAAGTTCTCAGATGCCCAAAGACATTGTTGTTAAAACTGCAAAATTGGATTTTATGTTCCCCTTTAAAAAGAACGACAAATTGGAATTTGGATTAAAAACAGCATTCGTGAACACCAATAATATTGCTGATTTCAATGATTCCATTAACGGAGCACTTGTTCCAAATTATACCTTTTCGAATCAATTTAAGTACAAGGAAAATAACAATGCAGCGTATGTAAGTTATTCACGTGGTTTCAAAAAAATCGATTTTCAATTGGGATTACGAATGGAACGTATTCAAATGAACGGCAATCAATTGGGGAATCCGATCGTTGCTGATTCAAGCTTTGAGACAATTTACACTAGTTTGTTTCCAACTGCTTTTGTTAGCTATGCCGTTGATAGTTTAAAAAATCACATGCTTGTTTTTTCTGCTGGAAGAAGAATCAATTATCACAATTACGATGATATGAATCCTTTCACTTATCCCTTGGATGCGTATACGCTTTATGGTGGAAATCCCTTCTTGAAACCAACTTTTTCCTACACGATTGAAAGTTCTTATTCCTTTAAAAACATCTTTAGTGTTGGATTTGATTACAGCTTGGTCCACAACTTAATTGGAGAAACGAACGAACAAGTGAATGGTGTTTTTTACAGTAGACCGGGCAACTTTGGACAACAAATCGTTTACGGATTTAACCTTAGTACCAACCTACAATTAGCAAAATGGTGTACGCTTCAATTTTACTCTGAATCCAAATCGATTGCATACAACACAACAATTTACACCGAAGAATTGAAGGAATCTCATTGGTATCTTTACCTTGGTCCAAACTTCATCTTTACTGCTAGTAAACGTTTGAATTTTGAACTTTCAGGTTCATATCAATCACGTGTATTGGTGGGACAATTTTTAACGATTCCAGTGAGTGTAGCCCGATTCGGCATGTCGTATAAAATATTGAAAGATCAAGGAACGGTGAAACTTGCACTATCCGATATATTCTTCAGCAATCGTCCAGGTGGAGACATTCGCAACATTAAAAACTCAAGTGCGAATTGGAAAAGTGAATTAGATACGCGTGTTGTTCAAATCAGTTTTTCTTATCGCTTCAACAAAGGAAAAGCGCTTAGTGCTCGTAAATTCAGTGCATCAGACGAAGAAAAAACGCGTATTAAAACGAATTAATGGCGCTTTCATTCCTTTTTTATCAAATGAGCAGTTTTTGACAAATGAAGAAATTTTATTCGACCTACTTTTAGTCTATAAAATTATATAAGATGAATAAGTTAATTCAAATCGGATCTTTTTTAGTCGCTAGTTTCATTAGCATTTCCTCTTTTGCTCAGGTTTCAAGTACCATGGAAACTTCATTGGATCAAACATTGGACAGTATGAAAACTGTTCTCAATACAAAATCCTTGAGTGCTGCCATACAAACCGCTGATGGAAGTATGTGGGCACATGCCATTGGAAATTCTGGGACTTTTTCTCAAGTCACAACTTCTGATAGTTACCTCATCGGAAGTGTAACAAAAACACTACTTTCTGCCTGTGTTTTAGATTTGGTTGACGACGGTTTGATTGCCTTGGATGATAGCATCCATGAATTCCTTCCAACGATGTTGAACATTGATTCATCGATTACGATTCGTCAATTATTGAATCACTCAAGTGGAATCTTTGATGCCTTAGCACATCCGCATCAACCCGATTCGATGAATGCAGATTTTTCGCGTATTTGGACACCAGAAGAATTGATTCAAGATTTTGTTTCTGCTCCTAACTTCGCTGCAGGAACATCTTGGTCGTACAGCAATACCAACTATTTCCTTCTCGGAATGATTATTCAAGAAGTAACAGGGAATCCATTTTACACTGAACTTCGCAACCGTTTTTACACACCACTTGGACTTACAAGCTTTTGCTTTCCGACGTATGAGTCCAATCTTGGTCCAGTTGCACATGTTTGGATTGACCTCAATGGCGATGGCGTGTTAGACGATGTGCATAATTTCTACATGAATTATATTTCATTGAATTCAACGGCTGGAGCTGCTGGCGGCTATTATTCCACACCTTCTGACTGTGCAAAATGGATGCGTGCCTATCAACGTGGAGATGTTGTTTCAGCAGCCTCGCTGGCAGAAGCACAAACTGTTATTAATGCACCTGGGGCGCAAGGAAACTTGTACGGTTTGGGATTGATGAAAAACACGACGCATTTCTTAGGACATTTAGCCTATGGACATGGAGGAGACTTGGCATATCATGCTTCATCTTGGTATTTCCCCGAATTTGACATTAGCATTACCGTCTTCAACAATGACAATTCTAAAACATCTTGGAATTTATTACCTGTTGTGCGCGAGTTATTGAAAAGTTTCCTTACAAATCAAGCTGCTTCGTTGAATGAGAACACATTGGACAATACGAAGGTTCATCCAAATCCTTTCACTTCAGAAATTACGATCAATTTACCTGCTGACTTTGGGAAAAACCTTTCTAACATCAATCTTTACGATGCTGAAGGAAACAACATTGCGAAAGAAGTTTCTCTGTTTGAAAATGAAAACGAATACATTTTAACACTAAAGAACTTGGACGCATTACCAGCAGGGATGTATTTTGTGAATCTGATTGGTCAAGACGGAAGTTCGAAGATTATTAAGGTTATAAAGTGATTCATGATTTCCTGCCTGTCGTAGCCTCCAGCGCAGACAGGGTGATTCATGATTTATGATTCGTGATTTATGATTCGTGATTCGTGATTTATAATTATCCGCAGAAACCAATGCTTCCTTCGCTGTTTTTCTTCATCACATTCCCACCAAGACCATAATCGTTGTGACCAAGGAAATAAACATGCTCAACAAGGCGATGATTTTCAGTATTCTACCAATGTTTTCGATCCAATAGCTCGTATTGCTAAAATCGTTTTCATCTTCACCGTCTTTTGACAAACCAAGGTAGTTGCGCAATTGTCGTGAATTGGAAAATATATTCCCGATGTAGAAAAGCAAGGTAGCATAAAGAACGGATTGAAAAAATCCAAGAAGTGCAGTAATAATCATGTGTTCTCTAGTTTTTTAAGTATCGTTTTAATTAGCGCATCCCTAAAATCTTTGCGTAGGTCTGCTTCACTTTTATCTCCAAAAATGGTCAGCGTTTTTTCTATTTCGATGGTGCCTGAAAATTGGCTAGATTCAACTTCACATTTAAAGGTGCCGTACAGTTGTTTCAAATTCCCTGTTTCCATGACCTTTGTCGTTCCCTTCACAACAACA
>JBDKHH010000065.1:0-3374 GCA_039797785.1 Bacteroidota bacterium
CGTCTTCATTTTCTTCTTCAGTAGATTTAACTTTCAAACCAAAACCGTTTTCTGTAGTAAATTGTCCCAAAGCTTCTCCCATCGCAATAACTTTTCCTCCGTTTGAAATCCATTCTTTTAAACTTCCAGATGCTGCACTATCACCCAATAAACTGTAATATCCTTCAGGTACAATTAAGACAGAATAACTTGCTAAAACTTCTTTTGAAAAATCACCACTTTGAATCATTGAAACTGGATAGTTTAATTGATTTTCAAAGAAATGCCATACTTCTCCAACATTCAAAGAACTTGCTTCTTCGCCCATCAACACTGCTACTTTTGGCGCTTGAATTAATTTAACACTTGAGGAACCGAAATCATTTCCTTTGTCAACCATTCCTGTTGGCGTTGGTGTTAATTGAATTCCTTGTTCATTTGCTAATTGAATTAAATCACCTGGGAACTCTGTATAATCACGGTTGTCGCCACGCGTAATAATTAGCGTTCCTTTTTCATAGTTTACACCATTTAATACAAACGCATTTTCAGCGTAACGCACACGAATTCCTTTTTGAATTAAGCTTGAAAGGAATTTTGCATCTTTCATACTGTTCCAATCAGCCAAATAAGCCACAGCACCTTTTACTGCTTCATTTTTCACTTCAGTTGTTGTCAGCGCTTTTCCAGTAACCAAACTTTCAGAAGCAATTGCATCCAATCCATAGGCATACGGCAACGACCATGCTGTAATATCGTACGTTAATGAATCCGTCAATTTTGTGCGTGGTTCAAACAAGACATTTACAAACGTACCTTTCATTTGGTTCGTACTGACAATTATGTGCTTGTCAGTTGTTTTCATTGTTCCAGCAGCATTCTTTTTATAATCAAATCCTTTTACGGTAGAACCAGTTCCAGCTGTGTATTCAATTTTATGTGCGTCCAATAATTTACATAAAGCAGCAAGATTGTCTTGATTTCCTCCCAACACAAAACTTTTGTATTTGTAGTTTTTATTTTGAGCGAAATTCTTGAATTCTGAAATCAATTTTTGATTCTGTTCAAACGCGTATTCCACTGTTGATAATCCTGAAATATGGTGATGTTGAACGCGATCAACCAAAGTAATTGTGTCGCCTTCGTTATTTACAACGCCCAATCCGCCACGACCAGAACCACCTTGTTCGTAAGTCATTCCGATTGCACCACTGTAAGTCGGGTAGGTATCACCATAACTTGGATACAAAAGGTCGAAAATTTCACGGGTAAAATAAAACCAAGCGTGTTGATCGAAGTGTTTTGCATTATTTTTTCCAACACCGTTTTGGAACTCGCGTTGCCATGGAGTAATTACCTCATGATACGGTTCTGCAGCTGGAGCAAAATAGTATGGATCATTCATTCCTTGTTCGTGGAAATCAACGTGTACATGAGGCAACCAAAGATTGTACAAGGCAATGCGTTGTTGCGATTCAACTTGTGTTAACCACGCCCAATCACGGTTCAAATCGAACATGTAGTGGTTTGGACGACCAGAGGGCCAAGGTTCATTGTGCTCAATTGATTCGCGATTCGCATTTAAATCGTTGTTCACGTATTGATTGTACCAGTTGACGTAGCGATCACGTCCATCAGGATTGATACACGGATCTATAATTACCAAGGTGTTTTTTAACCAATCTTGTTTTTCTGAAATCAATTCGTAGGCTGTTTGCATCGCTGCTTCCGTACCAGCACTTTCGTTTCCGTGAACGTTATAGCTTAACCAAACGATTGCCACTTTTTCATTCGTGCTTAAATCGCTGTGTTGCTTGCGAATTTCGTCGATGTTCTTTAAGTTTTCTTCGCTTGAAATGTAGGCCACGATTAAATCGCGGTGTTCGTTTGTTTGACCGTATTTCTCTACTTTGATTGAACTTGAAGCATTCTTTTCCAATTGCTCGAAGTAGTCAACTACTTGATGGTGACGCGAAAAATACGTTCCTAATGGATAACCAAAGAATTGCTCAGGAGATTGTAGAGTTTGACCATTAACTGTGAAAGTTGCTAAGGCAAGGAGTGCGAATAACGAACGTTTAAACATTCAACTAAGATTTAGAATTTTCCCAAATCTAATGAAAGTTTTTCAAATCCTTAGATAATGCCTTTTACACGAAGGAATTCATCAAGTGCCTCAATGTCGCTGTACAATACTTCTCTTGCTTTACTTCCTTGGAAAGGTCCGATAATTCCAAATCCTTCCAATTGATCGACGATACGTCCCGCGCGGTTGTAACCCAATTTCAATTTACGTTGCAACAAACTCGCTGATCCTTGTTGACTGATTACGACAATACGCGCAGCATCTGCAAACATTGGATCGATTTCGTTCATGTCCATATCGCTGCTTCCGTCGCCGCCTTCACCAACATATTCTGGCAATAACAATGCTTCTGGATAGGCACGTTGATTTCCAATGAAAGCACAAATTTCTTCTACTTCAGGCGTATCAACGAATCCACATTGTAAACGTTTCACATCCGAACCTGTTGAAATCAACATATCTCCGCGTCCAATCAATTGATCAGCACCAGAAGTATCAAGAATGGTTCTTGAATCGATTTTTGACAATACTCTAAAGGCAATACGCGCTGGGAAATTGGCTTTGATCATCCCTGTAATTACATTCACAGAAGGACGTTGTGTAGCAACAATCAAGTGAATACCAACGGCACGTGCTAACTGAGCAATACGCGCAATCGGATGTTCAACTTCTTTTCCAGCGGTCATGATCAAATCGGCGAACTCATCAATTAACACAACGATGTACGGCATGTAACGATGGCCTTTTTCCGGGTTCAATTTGCGTGAAATGGATTTCGCATTGTATTCCTTAATTGTACGCATTCCGGCGTCTTTCAGCAATTCGTAGCGGTCATCCATCTCAATACACAAGGAATTCAAGGTGTTTACCACTTTCGATGTGTCGGTAATAATGGCATCGCCTTCGCCTGGAAGTTTTGCCAAGAAGTGACGTTCAATTTTATTGTATAGCGTTAACTCAACTTTTTTCGGATCGACCAAAACGAATTTAACTTGCGCAGGGTGTTTTTTGTACAGAATGGAAATCAAAATGGCGTTCAAACCAACGGATTTACCTTGTCCTGTTGCACCTGCCACCAATAAGTGAGGCATTTTCGTTAAATCGAAGGTAAAGGTTTCATTCGTAATTGTTTTACCCATTACGATTGGCAATTCATAATCCGAATTTTGGAATTTCTCAGAAGCGATCAATGAACGCATGCTCACCATTTCAGGATTTGAATTTGGTACCTCGATACCAATCGTTCCTTTCCCTGGAATTGGCGCAATAATACGAATTCCAAGCGCACTCAAACTCAAAGCGATATCGT
>JBDKHH010000066.1:0-16656 GCA_039797785.1 Bacteroidota bacterium
CGACTTTGATCGACTGTTGGCGCATGCTCAAAAAACTGGGTTATTTGTTGCTTGAATATTGAAGACTCAGGATTTTCCACAGCTTAAAGGTAAGGAGAATTTAATAGGAACGAAATTCGTAATGATTTGAATTTTCAATTTAACCAAAATCTTTTATTTTTATGGTATGAAATTTACCAAACAACCATTTTACCTCCTTTTATTGCTTTTTGTCTTTCGATTCGCAGTTGTCACAGCACAAGAAACACCACTAAAGGATAGTACCTTGATTTATGAAATTTATGATCTTTATTTAAGTGATCAACGTTGTCGTGAACAGTTACGAAAATTCAATAACCATGAATTAGATAGCACAATTTACAAGAAAGAAATACTTGAAAATTCAATTCGTACAACCGATAGCGTCAACTTTTATCGTTTAAAAAAAATTACTGACACATACGGTTTTCCCGGATACACCTTGGTTGGTGAAGATTTTTCAGATTCTTTTTGGAACCTTGTTCAACATCAGGACAATCATCTCGAATATCAAAAAGAAGTATTGGCATTAATGAAAATTGAAGTAGACAAAAAAAATGCATCCGGCTCTTATTATGCCTATCTAACAGATCGTGTTTTAGTCAATTCAAATGAAGAACAAGAATTTGGAACTCAAATGAGAATAAATGAAGCCGGAACTTCTTACGAACCAAAACCTGTAATTGATCCAACAAACTTAAATACTCGTCGTGCTTCCGTGGGGCTAACCACTATAGAAGAGTACATTCAATTGATGAATACGAGATACAGTGGGAATTTAAGCAAAGAGGAGTGAAATTTGTGACTTCTGTTTAATATGTTTGACGGTATTCAAAAATCATTTTCCCTATCTTCGTTCTCCATGGAAAACGTTACATTTTTCAAACCCATTGATTGTTCAAGTGATTTTGAGCGTTTTTTCTCACGCTATTACCTACTTTGGGAAAACGATTGGATTCGTCAGAAAAAGTATGTTGGCACCAACTTTTACGCCATCGAGGGCAATCTACAAACGTGGAAAGAATACTATTTACAGGAGGATTTTATATTGTTGGAATATTTCGTAAACGATGAAGCAGTTGGTTACTTGTCCTACGAAGTAGAAACAGAGCGCATTCACATGGAAGCGTTGTTGTTGCTACCAGAATTCAGAGGGAAAGGTTTGATGACAACCATGCTTCAGGATTTTAACGTTTATCTAAAAACGGAAAACATTACGTGTAATTCTATTTATTTAGAAACGAATAGTGATAATCCATCAAACAAAGTTTACCTAAAAATGAGCTATGTTGTAATTGAAATCCGTGAAAATGATCGTGAAAATGAAGAAGATACACTTGTGTATGAACTGACTAATTTTCAGGAAGTCTGAAGAAGGTTTAGGATTGACACCCTTCTATAAGTCAATAAAATTGGGAGTTATAAGTAACATTGTTAATTTGCAACATTATTATCTTGCAACGTTGCGAAAATGCAAAACATTCGACTGACTTCTAAAATAAACCCCACTCTTTTATTACTTTTAATCAATAATCGTTCAACATGCTCAAACGCATCAATCTAATTCTGGCAACTCTAATCACTTTAGCAAATCTCTATTTTTTGCCGATTAGTTGTTTCATTCTTTTTACAAAAGGTGGTCCGATGGGATTTTCATATTTGCTTTTACCGATTTCTTTACCAATCAATGTTTTACTCATTCCTGCGCTCCTTTCATTCAAAAAGAAAAATCGTTCTCATCCTGGATTTTTGACATGTAATGTCCTTGGCGTTGCATGGATTGGCTTTTGGCTCATTCGCATTCTTTTTACTTAATTCATCATCAATTCTTACATCTCCCATTTACATCCAAAATGAAATCAACACTAAAAAAAACTATTCATTTCATTCTTGTACTATTACTAATTATAAGTGTATTATCACTTTACAATCAAAGTGTGTTTCTTAAAACGTTTGTTGCAGCGAAACATATTGCACAGTTCATCGATTTATATATTTTTATCCCGAGTTGTGTTTTTATTATAGCTCAATCATGGTCGATTTATAAATTCATTTATGGCAACAAAATTTATCGATCAACACCCTATTTATTCATACCAGCAACAAGTTTATACATCTGCCTGCGCCTACTGATTATCGGTCTTTTTTATTTATCTCACAATCTCGCAGAAATAGATGCCATGACATTTGTTGATAAATTTCGACTGTTCCTTATAGTTTAAATTCATCTTTTCTTTAATTTCGACCTAGAAACCATAAATCTCATTTAGAGACTATAAACGATGATTATGACTGCTACGAAATTACTTTTCGCATGTTTTATTGCCTTCTTATCTGCATTCTCTGCAAATGCAAACAATGTTACCATTTCAAATATTACGATGACGAATGACTCAACAATTACATTTGATATAAGTTGGGATAATAGTTGGCGCGTTGGAGTTGCTCCAAATAATCATGATGCAGTTTGGCTTTTTATTAAAAAACGTGATTGTGCTTCTATGGTTTGGTCGCATGTGAATTTGAGTCCAACAGTTGGAAATCATTCTGCAGCAAGTCCACTTGAAGTATTTATTGACGGAAAAGACGGTGTCAGTGCGGCTAAAGGCGTATTCTTGAGACGTGCGGCAAATGGAACTGGCAACATTGCTTCTACTTCAGTTTCTTTGAGAATGATTGGTTTGGTTGCTGGGCAATTTGATTTTCAAGTTTTCGGAATCGAAATGGTACAAATACCGTCAGGATCTTTTTCAGTTGGTGATGGCGCAGCAGCTCAAACTCTTCGTGAAGGTTCTACAACTAATCCTTTTTTAATCAATAGTGAAAATGCTATTACAGCTGGAGCAGCAGCTGGTCAATTAAATGCAACATCTTTTCCACCTTTATCAATCCCGGCCGCTTTCCCTAAAGGTTTTAATGAAGTGTATGCGATGAAATATGAAATTTCTCAGGGACAATATGTTGATTTCGTAAATACACTCAATTCAGGACAAGGGGCTGCAAGACAGATAACTTCAGCTGTGAATAGAATGAATATTACTGGAACCTGGCCCGCACTTGTCGCTGGTGCTCCACACAGAGCAATGGTCTTTCTAGCTTGGGCAGACTTTCTAGCTTATTTAGATTGGGCTGCATTACGACCAATGTCAGAATTAGAATTTGAGAAAATCTGTAGAGGTCCAGTTTTCCCAAACAACAATGAAAATGCGTGGGGTTCAACTTTAACAGTCGATGCCAATACTGCGGTGAATGATGGAACTGCTACAGAAAATGTATCCAATGCAATACCTGCGGGAAATGGAATAGCGAATTATAATAATACAACAATTTTAGGTCCTTTAAGATGTGGGTTTGCTGCTAAACCAGGAACCAATAGACAACAAGCTGGTGCAAGTTACTATGGCGTGATGGAATTAAGTGGAAATGCTAATGAACAAGTTGTAACCACAACAAACGCTACTGGAATCGCATTTCAAGGAAATCTTGGAGATGGTGAAATTAGTCAAACCCCAACACCAGGATTTGCAGACGTTGTTAACTGGCCAAGTGTTCAAGCAAGTATTGCTTCAGCGACTTCTGCCGTTGGACGAGGACTTAGAGGTGGAAATTGGGCTACAACATTAACGGACTTAAATGTTTCTGACCGTTCAAGCATAACGAATAACAGTGGACAACGTTTATCTACAACTGGTGGTCGAGGTGTACGTTGAGTAAATAGAAAATAATCTAAAATGATAAAGTCAACCTTTCTATTGTTAATTGCATGCGTTCTTTCTCAAGGAACGGTGTACGCGCAATATGAAGGTGATTCAGGAAGTGGTGCAAAATCTATCGCTTTAAATGGTTCTAATTGTGGCCAGTTTCTCGGAGGTGATAATTCAGGTTATACCTCTTCCTATTTTTCGTACTCAATCCTTTGTCAAAGTTATTTGGGAGGTGATAATTCAGGTCAAAGCAGTACTTTTTTCTTGTATTCTGTTCTTTGTCAAAGCTACAAAGGAGGCGATTACTCCGGTCAAACTGTTGGCACGTTTACTAATCCCTATTCATGCACCCAATTTACTGCCACTGCCATTGGTGGAAGCGGACACGACTCTCGCAGTTTATCTGAAGATTTAGGAGGATGCACAATTCTTGCACTACCAATTGATGGAAGCCCACTTTTCGGTGAAATTGAAAATAGAAAGGGTTACCTGCATTGGGAAACGTATAGTGAAGTTAACAATCAAGGTTTTAAAATCTTGAAAAGTGTTGACGGTGTTAATTGGGAAACGATTGGATGGGTGGACGGAGCAACAAATTCCACCAGCCAATTGAGCTATAATTTTACAGATGAACATCTTTCTGAAGGAAACAATTATTATCGCTATCAGCAAATTGACATGGACGGTGAAAGCAGCTTCTCGAACATCGTGACCTTAAATTTAGAACATGTTCAAACGCTTAAAAATCTGTTTGTTGTTTACCCTAATCCACTTGGATCAAGCGAATTATTGCAAATACGCTCATGGACAACCAAAGATTTAGAGGTTGAATTAATCATAAAAGACGGAGTTGGACGTATTCTTCAAAAAGAACTATTCGGCTTTTCGAGTGGACAACAAACTCACCAACTCCCAGTCAATTTTACCAGTGGAAATTATTACTTAACCGTCACCACAATTGCTGACGGTGCTACTATCATATTACCATTTGTAATACAATAATTTTGTTTAAAATTCGACTTTTTTGAAAGTAAACATGCACGGATTGGCTTTTGGCTCATTCGCATTCTTTTTACTTAATTCACCATCAACTCGCAAATTTTCTGCTTTACAAGGGTGATTTCGGTTTTCGAAAACAGAAAGGTATATAAACGAAAAAAGCCTCCTTAAAAGGAGGCTTTTCGTGATCCCGCTGGGACCGTAAGTGATCCGGCTGGGATACCTAAATCCTAGCCGAAATGCCTGCTTTTATGAGGTTTTTACCATAGCCTTGCTAATTCTGTTGACAGTAATGTTGACAAAAAATTTAGCTCGTTTTGCGGCTATTTGAAAGAACGATTTCTAAGAGCTAAAGTAATGATTAATAAACTAAATTCAAACAAATCAAACTAAAACTAATGTGTTTTTTTCTAGCTGTTTTTAAGGTGTTTGTTCAAGTCACTAATTCTTCTTCTTACAACAATTATCCAGCTTTTCATAAGCACTTACTACTGCTGGGACTTCATCGGCATCAAAACCCAGTTTTGAAATTTCTGTTCTAATTTCTGCAATCGTTATTTTCTTGGGTTTATATTTAACGCTAATTGTCATATCGGTTTCATTGTACTCCACCAATTTAATCCCTTTTATATAGACCAAATCTGTTTCCATTAAGCCACCGCACGTTTCGCACACCTTACAGTGATTGCAATAGGTTTTGGTTTTAATTACAACTGTCTCAGTTTTTTTCTGCGCGTTTGCGATAAAAGAACCTGATACTAAAATGAGCGTGATGATTATATTTTTCATAATTATTTCTTTATAGATTAAAATTAGTTGAATAATCTGGGATTAACATCTAGTAACTATTAGAATGTCATTTTTTGAATTCGCACAGAATTCAAAATTGCTAAAAGAGCAACACCAACATCTGCGAAAACTGCCTCCCACATCGTTGCTAAACCTCCTGCTCCTAAAGCAAGGACAATCGCCTTTACACTAAAAGCCAAAATGATATTTTGCCAAACTATTTTTTTTGTTTGTTTACCAATGTTAATGGCAATTGGAATTTTACTTGGCATATCGTCTTGGATAACTACATCGGCGGTTTCGATTGTTGCATCGCTACCAAGTCCACCCATAGCTATTCCAACATCACTCAAAGCTACTACGGGTGCATCGTTTACACCATCTCCTATAAAAGCAACTGTTTCGTTTTTGGCTTTGATTTCTTTTACTTTATTGACTTTGTCTTCGGGCAGCAAATCGCCAAATGCATTAGATATACCAAGTTTTTGTGCCACAAATTTTACTACAGTACTTTTGTCTCCACTTAGCATTGTAATTTTAATACCAAGTGCCTTTAGTTTATCGATGGTAATTTGTGCATCCTCCTTAATCCTATCAGCAATTGTGATATATCCTACAAATTTACTGTCAAAAGCTATAGCGATTGTCGTGTAAATTATTGTACTTGGATAAATATCATACGCAATGGAAAATTTATCCATCAACTTGAAATTTCCAACCAATAATTCTTTTCCTTTTATAGTTGCTTTTAAACCATGTCCTGATATTTCTTCAACATTTTCCAATTTGATAGTGCTATCAATATCGCCAACATATTCATGAATGGCAGTAGCAACAGGATGGGTGCTTTGATTTTCCAAAGCATTGACCATTTGCAAGATTTCATCTCTATTAAAAGTGGAATTTAATTCAACTTCTTGTACTTTAAAAACGCCTTCTGTCATGGTGCCTGTTTTATCCATTACCACATTTTGAATATTGGCGAGGGTATCCAAGAAATTACTGCCTTTGAATAATATGCCGTTTTTACTACCTGCTCCAATTCCTCCAAAATAACCTAACGGAATACTGATAACTAAGGCACACGGACAAGAAATCACCAAGAAAATTAATGCTCTGTATAACCATTCGCTGAACTCGTAATTTTCTACAAAGAAGTAGGGCAATGTTGTGATAAGAATAGCCAGTAGAACGACAATTGGTGTGTAGATTTTTGCAAATTTTCGTATAAATAATTCGGTTGGTGCTTTTTGCGCAGTGGCATTTTGTACCAATTCTAAAATTTTGCTCAATTTACTATCGTTATAAGCTGTGGTAACTTTTACTTGTGTCACAGTATTGAGGTTGATCATTCCTGCTAAAACTGTTTCGCCTTTTGTTTTAGTATCAGGTTTACTTTCTCCCGTAAGTGCTGCAGTATTAAATGAAGCTGAATCAGAAATTAACTCACCATCCAATCCTAATTTTTCACCAGATTTCAATTGAACAATATCGCCAATATTTACCTTTTCAGCTTTTACCGTTTTGGCTTGATTGTTCTCTAAAACTGTAACGTCGTCAGGGCGTTGATCGAGCAAACTTTTGATATTTGCTTTTGCTCGGGATACAGCCATAGTTTGAAATACTTCGCCCACAGCATAAAAAAGCATCACGGCGACACCTTCAGGGAATTCTCCAATGGAAAAAGCTCCAATGGTTGCAATACTCATTAAAAAAAACTCGGAAAACAATTCTCCTTTACGAATGGCAAGAAGTGCATCTTTGATTACTGGTATTCCTACCGGAACATAAGCTATTGCGTACCAAGTGATACGAATCCAATCATTGAACCAGGAAGTTTTAATATAATTATCAATAACAATTGCAGAAATTAATAAAACAAAACTGATGATAGAAGGGATGAATAACCTGAAGTTTGATTTTTCCGTATCCGAATGATTGTGATCATCATGATCTTCTAAGTGTTTATTTACTTTTTCTTCCAACGAACAACAAGTCATTTCACCTTGTTCGTCGTACGTATGTTTGTGATTTGGGTCTGTGTTTATCATCGTTATCTTTTATTTTGGCGGGCAAGAAGCCCCGGCTATGAAAAAACAATTCTATTGTAAAAAGTAGCCAGGGTTCTGCCGTGTATTTTTATTAATGTGCATGCCCACCTTCTTCTTCGCTATTTTTCATTTTACTCAAAATGTCATAGGCTCCATTCGTGACAATTTTTATTGTCTTCCAATCCAATCCAGATGGCAATGAAATGGCAGTATATCCAAATTCAGAAGCGCCTTTTTGAACTTGAAAACTTTTAAACAAATACTCATCCTTATGGTCTGATTTTCCTTCAACAAAAATGTAATGCTTTCCTTCAAATTCTACAATTGATTCATCACGTACTGCTGTTACATTTGTTTGTCCACGCTCAATAAGGGCTTTTAAATACATACCCGGCAATAACTCTTTGTCTTCCTTTTCTAAATGGCAATGAATTTTCACAGTACGATCTTTGCTGATTTCACGCCCGATCAAATAGACTGTTGCCCAGCGATCAGTAGTTTCATTCGCTAAAGTAAAACGTACCTTTTGCCCAATTTTAATGGATGGTAAATCACGCTCGTAAACCGTTAATTCAGCATGTAAATGTTCGGTATCTGCAATTTCGAACAATACATCTGTCGGCGTTACATTTGCACCAATATTCGTATTTACTTTGGTCACATATCCGTTTATTGGCGAATAAAGTGGTGCTGCATTTTGGATGGTGCCATTTTCCAATTTACTTATAGAAATATTCATTAATTCTAAACGGGAATGAATACCATTCACTCTAGCTTTCATGCTTTCATATTCGCTTTTTGCTTTTTGAACTGCTCGTTTTGCATTTACATCCGTCAATTCCTTCTGACGCTCGTATTCTAATTTAAGGTAGTCCATTTGACTTTTGAAATCAAGATAATCTTGCTGCATATTGATAAAATCAGGATTTTGAATCATTGCAACTACTTGACCTTTTTTAATTTTCATTCCCTCCAAAAGTTCTGTGCTTTTTATTGTACCTCCATAAATTGAAGAAATTGAAACAAGATTTTGTGGTGGTACATCCAGTATTCCTGAAGACCTGATGGTTCCACCAAGGGATTTCATTTCAATATTTCCGTATTCAATATCAGAAGTTATGAATTGTTCTTTTGTAAACTCGACAGTTGATGGTTCAACGTGATGTTCTTCTTCCTTTAATTCCGTTGTTTCCGATCCACAACTGGACGCTATGACAAGAATAACGGATGCGAAAATGTATTTTATATATGATTTCATAGTTTTAATTTTTTGTTTGACCTGTTAGTAAAATCAACTTAGCAACACATAAATTGTAGCTCAATAATGCGTTCAAATAGTTTTCTTGAATTTCTGCCGCTGTTTTTAAATTCATTAAATGCTCAAGATATCCAATGTCACCTTTATCATAGGCTTTTTGACTCATTGCCAGTATTTTTTCAGCATTTGGTAAAGCCGATGTGGTGATGTAATTCAATTGCTCTTGCGTTTTCTGAAGTTCTTGTATCGCTTGCGCATATTCTGAGCGCAACATACTCTGTTGCGTTAACAAGTGCTGTTCGCCAACGTTTTGTTTAATCTCAGCTGCTTTAACTTTTGCTGAATAGGAATTAAAAAACAATGGAATTGATGCTCCAACCTGAAATCCTTGAAAACGCTTTGATGCATCAAAATAAACATCTTGTCCATTTACGGTTTGTGTTCCGATCAACGATTGATTGAAATATCCCACTTTTAAATCGGGTAATCCTTTTGCCACTTCTACTCTTCTCTCATTATTCGCTACTTGAATTTGTTGTTCAATAAGCGCTAATTGAGGATTTGAAGCAATTGCACTGCTATCCATTTGAAAGACATTTGGCTTATATATTAAGGATTTATCAGCTATTTCCACTCGCGAACTTGCGCCTAACAACATTTGAAACAAAACATGATAACTTTCTTTGTTCGAATTATTTTGTCTCAATCTATTTTTCACTTCATTTAAACGAGTTTCTGCATTAATCACTTCCAATTGCGAAACATCTCCTGCATTGTATTTAACAGAAACAGATTGGTAATAGGTAGAAAGTAAGCTATCCTGCTTATTTAAAAAAGATGCTTCGTCATACAAGAATTGTAAATAAAAATAGGTTTGTGAAACCTGATACTTCAACTCATTTTTGCTATAGTCCGTTTTCATTTCAGCTTCCATGATCAGGGCATTTCCCAAAGCAGTATTCGCACCATATAAGGTTGGAAATGGAATTGTCTGTGAAATGCTTATGTTGTTATCTTTTTTGGAAATTGAGTTGTATTGACCAAACATGAAATTAATATCGGTTTTGGGAGTTTCCAACAAGGTTTTCTTAAATTGGGTTTGGTACTCCTGCTGCAGATTGGAGGTGATAATTGACTTATTATTCTGCATCGCACTTTCAATAGCTTGATCCAATGTCAATGGAGATTGTTGAGCAAAAAGTGAACCTGATGAAAGTAAGAATAATACAATTAAAGCTGCCGATGGTAAACGTTTCTTCTTTAGTTTAATTCTTTCGAACCAAATATAGAGCACAGGCAAAATCAATAAGGTTAGAAAAGTTGCGGTAAGCAAACCACCGATTACCACTGTTGCCAGCGGTTTTTGAACTTCTGCACCACTTCCATTGGATAATGCCATTGGAAGGAAACCTAGTGTCGCGACCAAAGCTGTCATAATAACTGGTCGTAAACGAACAGCTGTACCTGTTTTTACAATTTCTATTATATCAGTCATACCTTCTTTTTTCAATTTATTAAATTCTGCAATCAATACAATTCCATTAAGTACTGCAACACCAAACAAAGCAATAAACCCAACGCCTGCCGAAATACTGAAAGGCATATCTCTCAACCACAATCCTAAAACACCACCTATTGCTGATAATGGAATTGCTGTAAATATTAGAAATGCGTGTTTCGTTGATTTGAATGTTGCATACAATAAGAAAAAGATCAATAACAATGCAACTGGAACGGCTACCATTAATCGATCTTTGGCTGCTTGAAGATTCTCGAATGTCCCACCATACGTCGGGTAATATCCGGGTTCAAATGTAACTTGATCATCAATTTTTTTCTGAATCTCATTCACGATGCTTTCTACATCACGACCACGCACATTAAAACCAACAATGATTCTTCTTTTCGCATCATCACGTTGTATTTGATTTGGGCCATCAATTAAATCAACATCTGCAACCTGATCCAAAGGAATCTGTTTCCCAGTAGGTGTTTCAACAATTAAACTTCGTATATCTTCGATATTCTTTCTATTTTCTTTATTCAATCTAACCACTAAATCAAATCGTTTTTCTCCTTCAAAAATTACACCTGCAACTTCTCCAGCAAATCCGGTTCGAATTACCGTATTAATATCTTCGACATTCATTCCGAATTGGGCAATCTTGTCACGTTTTAGCTTGATCACGATTTGAGGCAAACCCGAAACTTGTTCAACATAAATATCTTGTGCTCCTTCAATAGTTGATGATATTTTGCCAATCTTTTTGGCATATTCGCTCAATTTTTCAAGATTTTCACCATAAATTTTAATAACTACGTCTTGTCTTGCACCTGTCATTAATTCATTGAAACGCATTTGAATCGGTTGCTGAAAACCAAATGTTACCCCAGGAATATTTTGTTCCAATTTGGCTTGCATTTTTTCAGCCAATTCTTCCCGAGTACTAGCACTTGTCCAATCTTTTCGATCTTTTAAAATGACCATTAAATCACATGCTTCAACCGGCATTGGATCGGTCGGAATTTCACTAGAACCTATTTTACCAACAACCTGTTTTACTTCCGGGAAATTATCATTAAGCACTTTCGCAGCACGCGAAGAAGCTTCAATAGTTTGTGATAAACTGCTTCCAGTAAGTACTCGTGTTTCAACGGCAAAGTCACCCTCTTCCAATGTTGGAATGAATTCGGATCCCATTGAATTAAATAACATTAAACTGGCCAAAAATAAAGTTATAGCTATTGTTACCACTAATCGTTGAGACCTCAATACGAAATTGAGCATAGGTGTGTATACCCTTTGACAGGCTTCAATGATCTTGTCAGAAATATTCTTCTTTGTTACTTTCTTCTTACTTAGAAATAAGGCGCTCATCATAGGTACATACGTCAATGAAAGTATGAAAGCCCCAAGTATTGCGAAAGATACCGTTTGAGCCATTGGCTTGAACATTTTTCCTTCCACACCAACTAAAGCAAGTATTGGTAAATAAACGATAAGAATAATGATCTCTCCAAATGCAGCACTATTTCTAATTTTTGAGGCCGAGTTGTACACTTCTTTGTCCATTTGATGTTGTGTTAAGAGCGCATTGTCTTTTCTGATGTTCAAATGATGTAATGTTGCTTCGACGATAATAACAGCACCATCTACGATCAAACCAAAATCGATTGCACCTAAACTCATCAAATTACCACTTACTCCAAACAAATTCATCAATGAAATGGCAAATAACATTGCCAAGGGAATTACGGAAGCTACAATTAAACCAGCGCGCAAATTTCCTAGTAGCAAAACCAAAACAAATATTACGATTAATGCCCCTTCAGCTAAGTTTTTTGAAACAGTACTTATTGCACTGTCAACGAGTTTTGTACGATCTAAAAATGGTTCGATTACAATTCCTTCAGGAAGTGTTTTTTCAATTTGTTCCATCCGCGTTTTTACTTCGGCAATCACTTTTGATGAATTTGCTCCTTTGAGCATCATGACAATTGCACCAACCACTTCACCATCACTATTTCTTGTCATGGCACCGTATCGTGTTGCTGCTCCATACTTCACGGTTGCAATCGTTCCTAGCAATAATGGGATTCCATCGCTATCAACTTTTACAACAATATTCTCAATATCATCAATCGTTTGCAATAATCCCTCACTTCGAATGAAATAAGCTTTTGGTTTTTGATCTAAGTAGGATCCACCTGCATTTTGATTGTTTTTTTCAAGGGCAGTATAGACATCCTGAATTCCGACATTTAAACTTTTAAGTTTATCCGGATTTAAAGTGATCTCATACTGTTTCAGGTAACCACCAAAACTGCTAACATCAGCAACACCTTCCACTCCTAAAAGTTGCCGGCGAACGATCCAGTCCTGAATTGTTCTAAGTTCCGTAGCATCGTATTTTTTTTCAAAACCTTTTTTAGTGTGCACGACATACTGATAAATTTCCCCTAAACCAGTAGTAACAGGTGCCATTTCAGGAATTCCCATTCCAGCTGGAATAGTACGTGATGCTTCTATTAAGCGCTCACTTACTTGTTGGCGTGCCCAATAAACATCAATATCATCTTTGAATACGACTGTTACAACAGATAATCCAAAGCGACTAAAAGAACGCACTTCTTCAATTTGTGGAATTGTAGCCATTGCTTGTTCCACAGGAAATGTTACTAAACGTTCAATGTCCTCCGCTCCATTGCTTGGAGATGAGGTAATAATTTGTACCTGGTTGTTTGTGATATCCGGTACGGCATCAATTGGTAACTGGTTGAGTGAATATGAACCCCATCCAATTAGAGCAACGGCCAATAATCCTATAAAGAGTTTGTTCTTTATAGAAAAGGCAATAATCTTATCTAACATGTAATTTGTTGTTAGTTAATACAATATGACAATTCAAATGCGCGTAACGTTTAAGTATACGCTATTTTGTACTCTGTATTAACCAATTTTTGGCGGTTGCCAAATATCAAAATGAATTTCAGACGTATTGAATTTCACAGTTGGAAATTCTTTTTTGTCAGAATTAAATTGTTGATCTGAAGAAATGAAAATCTCAAAGTCAGTTGTGCGCGGAACATACAAGGATTGTGTTACAGTTTCATGATTGTGATGAATCGGACAGCTTTTTTTCTCATGCTGTTCTTCATGTTCCTCATGACTGCCAGTGTGTTCGTAAATGAAATCAACGAAACTGACTTTATGATGCTCGGCATTGTGATGCTCATAATGCTCAATGAATTCAGGAATAAACGTTATAACGTGAATGGTTCCACTAGGAAAAATAACCCCAGAGATAAATAAGTAAACTGCTATATTCCTCAAAAAATACATTACGGCAAATGTAGTATAAGCGATTGAAAAAACAAAAGATATCTTACCTATGAGAAACGACGGTTGATTTGAAACCTCAATTTACCTAATCTAACAGCTATTTAGAATTCCTTTAGAATTTAATCCTTACTTTGTTTTATGAAGATCTTGGTAATAGAGGATGAATTAGAACTGAACAAGACATTAGTGAGCTTTTTAACTAATGAGGGTTACATTGTTGAATCTGTTTTTGATTTCGAACAAGCAATTTACAACATAGCAGATTATTCGTATGATTGTGTTTTGGTCGACATTACACTACCCAAGGGGAACGGACTTGATATTATCAAACAATTAAAAATAGATCGATCAAAAGCCGGAATTATTATTATTTCAGCGAAAAATTCAGATGATGATAAAATTTCCGGGCTGGATCTTGGGGCAGATGATTATCTGGCAAAACCCTTTAATCTTGCTGAATTAAATTCTCGAATCAAGGCTTTGTTCAGAAGGAAGAATTTTGATGGTGATCATGTTATTCAATTCAATGAACTGACAATAAAACCTGAAGAAAGAATAGTAACTGTTAATGGTCAAAATGTCGTTTTGACCGGGAAAGAGTTCGATCTTTTACTTTTTTTTCTGATCAATAAAAATAGGGTCGTTTCTAAAAATACTATTGCTGAACATTTATGGGGCGATGACAGTGATCAAATGGATAGCCATGATTTTATCTATGTACATCTTAGAAATTTAAAAAAGAAATTAGCAGAAAAGCACTGTAACGATTACATTCAAAATATCTATGGAATCGGTTATAAATTCAATTTAGACGCATGAAATTACTTCAGAAAACAACTCTTTATTATTTAATAATTAGCATTCCTCTAATCGGTTTTGCAACCCTGCTGTCTTATTTTGTAATCAAAGCTGAACTTAAAAATGGTTCGAAAGAAATTTTATACACCAATTTTTACAACGCAAAAAAAATAATCCGATCTTTCGACTTTCCGCAATCCATTGTTTTAAGTTCAGATGGTTATTCTAAAATCAAATTAGTGAATACTTCTCTTGAAAAATCACTATTAAAAGATACGCTAATTTATGATCCAATTGAAAAAGAACAAGTAGAATATACCATTTTAAGAGGATTCTATCGATATAATAAACATAACTATCAAATCGATATTTTCGAAAGTAACATAGAAGAAGAAGAACTGTTAGAAGGACTTTGGGCAGGTTTTGGAATTCTATTATTGTTTCTTGGAATTGGATTTCTCGTCGTTAATTGGATCATTTCAAAAACATTATGGAAACCTTTTTATTCCACAATCCAACAATTATCAAACTATCAAATTCAGGAACACAAGCAGTTTCAGCTAAATTCTGCAACTACCTTGGAATTTGAGCAGCTTAATACGGCACTGAATGCCATGACGAATAAACTATAT
Source organism: Bacteroidota bacterium (assembly GCA_039797785.1). Lineage (GTDB taxonomy): Bacteria > Bacteroidota > Bacteroidia > Flavobacteriales_D > Crocinitomicaceae > M0103. Next base: position 15,093 of record JBDKHH010000066.1, read on the forward strand.
TCAGATTTCATACAGCACAAAGAGTTTGCTGAAAATGCCTCGCATGAAATGCAAACACCACTCGCTATCATCAAAGCAAATTTGTCTGTATTAATGCAAGCGCAAAATCTTACAGAAACCGAAATGAATGCAATTGAGTCGATTGAAAACACTGTTAAAAAAATGTCGTCATTGAACAGAACATTGTTGTTACTGACTAAAATAGAAAACAAGCAATTTACAGATCAAAAATCAATCAATTTAGCCGATTTAATCAAGCATCAATTAGCGAATTATAGCGAACAAATTGATGCAAAAGACATCACACTTCATATCGATTTTCAGAACTCAATCTACCGAGAAATGAATCCAACTTTGGCGGATATTTTAGTAAGTAATTTAATTCATAACGCCATTCGACACAATGTAATTGGTGGACAACTTTCAATTGTCAGCGATGCTAATGGCTTTAGCATTTCCAATACAGGTGATCGATTGCCATTTCCTTCAACAGAAATGTTCTTTCGATTTCGTAAAAGCAATGTGTCTTCAGAATCTATTGGACTTGGCTTATCGTTAGTTAAAAGCATCGCAGAAACCTACAACATGAACATACATTACGCATTTTCAGAACAGGTACACACGTTTAAATTAACATTATAAGGAATGAATTACTCGCAAAATTGGGCAATCAATCGAATTCTAAGTCTGGTATTCATTTGCTCGTCACATTTACTTTTTGCTCAATTTTCCTCTATCAGTATTTCTGGAAAGTTAGTCGATAAATCGACAAAAGAACCCTTGCTTTTTACGAATGTGATCTTAAAACTAGCATCCGATAGCAGTTTTGTTTCTGGTTCAATCAGCAATGAAGATGGACTATTTAGTTTGAGTAATGTGAAACCAGGAAATTACTTGATTGAAATAAAATCTAATGGCTACAATTCACTATTAACGAGCTACTATGTTGGTGCTTTATCTGAATTTCTAGATGCTGGAACATTTGAACTTGATCCAATTGTTAAAGAATTTAATGAAATTACGGTTATTGGAAAGCAAGAAGAAATCAACTCTAAAATGGACAAAAAATCGTATTCTGTTGAAGATAATGTGAGCCAAAATGGAGGTTCTGTTTTACAAACGATGCAAAATCTTCCTGGTGTTGCTGTTCAAGATGGAAAAATTAGTTTGCGCGGAAACGACAAAGTGACCGTATTAATAGACGGAAAGCAAACTGCTTTGACCGGTTTTGGTAATCAAACTGGATTAGACAATATTCCTGCATCTGCAATTGAACGCATTGAAATCATCAACAATCCTTCAGCAAAATATGACGCTAATGGAAATGCGGGTATCATTAACATCATTTACAAAAAAAGTAAGCAGGAAGGATTCAATGGAAAGATGGGTTTAACGGGAGGTTTAGGAGCACTTTGGATTAAAAAATCCAATTTATCCACTGTCCGAGATCAGTATCAATTTACCCCTAAAATTAATCCTTCAGTCTCTCTAAATTATCGCAAAAAAGACATTAACCTCTTTTTTCAGGGAGATTACCTTTATACACAAACGCTGAATAAAAATG
>JBDKHH010000067.1:0-30418 GCA_039797785.1 Bacteroidota bacterium
TGACCAGTCCTAAAAATAGTTGACAGGTTAATAAAGCAAAAATAACATTAATGCTCCGAGTTACAGTAACTCGGAGCATTTTGTTTATGTGTATAAGCTGGGGTTTTAAGTTTGCAAGAAAAATGTGGTCTTTCAGTATTATAGATTTCAATAGATTCTTTGATAACCTGAACAGCTACTAAATGTGCTTTAAAACCTTTCTCGAGATTAAATTCATCTTTCAATATTCCGTTTACTCTTTCTGCAATTGCGTTTTGATATGGATCGTAGGATTCTGTCATACTAGGTATAAAGTTATTATTTGCCAATAATTTTTGATACTCGTAACTACAATACTGAAGTCCTCTGTCAGAATGATGGATAATTGATTTGTTAAACAACCTATTCTTGATCGCCATTTTTAAAGCTTCAAGCGGTCCATCCGTTTTTAAATTTTCGGCCAGGTGATATCCCATAATCTGTCTAGAAAATGCATCTGTAATTAGTGAAAGATAGTTATGTCCTTGCTGTGTTGGAATGTAAGTTATATCTGCAACCCATACCTGTTCTGGACGATTAATGGTCTTGTCTTGAACCAAATTTTTATGTTTTCTTAACCAATGCTTTGAATTTGTTGTTTTATGATAAGATTTGCGAGGCTTTACCAACATTTGATTCACTCTAAGGATGCGAAATAATTGATCTCGACCAACTTTTAGTCCCTGACTTTCAAATTCTTTTTTTAATAAATGATATAATTTACGCGTCCCTAATCTAGGCATGCGCATACGCTTGTTACGAACCAAAGAAATAACTTTTTCCTGATGTAAAACTTGAACTTTAAAACTAGATTTCTGCTTGTAATAAGCTTGCCTGCTATACCCAAACAATCGACAGGCTTCGGAGAGACTTATTTCTTTTTTCTTGATAAATCTTTCAACTGCTTGGGTGAATACTTTTTTCGAATAGCAATACCAAATTGCTCCTCTGCAACTTCTAGAATAGTGTCAGACATCTCACGCTTTAAACGTTCCTCTTTCAATTCCTTCTCTAGATTCTGAAGTTTTGCTTCTAGTTCTTTTATTTTTGATTCGGGAGAGCTCATTACAATGGGTATTTTCCAATCTAAAGTACCATATTTTCGTAACCAAACCAAAACTGTACTCTTTCCTTGAATACCAAATCGCCGCTGTGCCTCTTTATAAGTACACTCACCACTTTCAACAAGCGAAATAACTTCCAATTTAAAGGCTAAAGTGTAATCCCGTTGACTGCGACGTGTACTTGATTCTACTATTGTATTTTTCATCTGAAATAAATTGTGTCAACTTATTTCAGGACGGGACACAATAAACAAAAAAGGCGACTATCACTAGTCGCCTTTTTTTATTTAAACGTTTCAAAAACTAATACAAGAAATTATTATACGGATAACGAACCTTGAAGATTCGTTTCACCTCTTCATAAATCATCGTTTTTAATTCTTCAATGTTTTCTTTGTCGGTCGCAGAAATGAATACACAGTTCGTATTGTTCAGTTTTGACATCCATGAATTTTGCAATTCTTCTAAGGTAAATTGATCTTCTGTTGGCGGATTAGGGTCGTTTTCTTCACGTTTAGTTGGTACGTAAGCATCAATTTTATTGAAAACAAGAATTGTTGGTTTCTCTGTTTTATCCAATTCATTCAAGGTTTCATTCACAATGTTGTATTGATCTTCAAACGTTTCATGGGAAATATCGACAACGTGCACCAATAAGTCAGCTTCTCTAACTTCGTCTAAGGTCGATTTAAACGATTCTACGAGCTGATGAGGTAATTTGCGGATGAATCCAACTGTGTCTGTCAATAAGAACGGTAAATTCTCAATAACGACTTTTCGAACCGTTGTGTCCAAGGTTGCAAACAATTTGTTTTCAGCAAACACTTCTGATTTCGACAAAAGGTTCATCAACGTACTCTTTCCAACGTTTGTGTATCCAACCAGTGCAACACGCACCAATTGACCACGATTTCCACGCTGAACGGCCATTTGCTTATCGATTTCTTTCAACTTTTCCTTCATCAAGGAAATGCGTTGTTGAATCACACGACGATCCGATTCAATTTGAGATTCTCCTGGACCTCTCAATCCAATACCTCCTTTTTGACGTTCCAAGTGTGTCCACATACGTGTCAATCGAGGCAACATGTATTGTAATTGTGCTAATTCAACTTGCGTTTTTGCGTGTGAAGTTCTTGCTCTACTTGCAAAAATGTCCAAGATCAAGATGTTGCGATCTAGAATTTTACATTCTAACTCGCGTTCAATATTGCGCAATTGAGAAGGTGAGAGCTCATCATCAAAAATAACAAGCTCAATTCCCTCTTCTTTAATGTAATCTTTAATTTCTTGTAGTTTCCCAGTTCCAACAAAGGTTCTAGGATTCGCCATTGGCAACTTTTGAAGAAATTTCTTCTTTGTGATTGCTCCAGCAGTTTCAGCAAGAAATTCTAATTCTTCTAAATATTCTATTGCCGTTTCTTCTTTAATTTCTGAAGTGATTACACCTACTAAAACGCATAATTCCTCAACAGCATCAACGGTAACGTGTCCTTCTTGCATAGTTATTTTCTCATTCCTTTTACGTATTCAGCAACGGCTGATACATTTTCCTTTGTTTCCAACGCACTTTTCATCGGAGGCATTGCATTTTTTCCTTCTTCGATGCGCTGAAGTACCTCAGTATCGGAAAGTTCTGAAAGTGTCAAATCTTTTGCCCCTGAATTACCTAACTTCCCGTCCTCACCATGACAAACGGCACAATTCTCCATGTATAATTCTTTACCGCTTGGAGGAGTCTCCGTTTCGGACTTTGAGGTTTCAACCGCCCCAGAATTACAAGAAGAAATGAAAAGGCATGAACTTGTACCAACAACTGTTAGAACCAAGCGCCACCAAGAGCAGTTCTGAAAGGCCATGGAATGAAGGCAATAATTAATAATAATCCGATGACGTACCACGTAACAATCTTTTTGTGCTTATCGGCATTTTCAATCGATTTCTCTGCTTTTTTGCGTCCAATTGTGATCACAACAATCGCAAGTAACATACCGATAAAATGTTCTAAACCAAAGAAACGTAAAGTTCCATTTGCCATCCATCCTTCTGAAAATTGAACCTTTGGTGACATGAAATACATTCCTAGTCCGATTAAAAGCTGTGTGTGCAAGGTAATCATTGCAAATAGATTCAGCATTTTATCTTTTTTCTCATACGTTCCTTTTGATTTTGAAGCCAAAGCGTTAAAAATCGCTGCTAAAATCAAAACCAATGCAATCCATCTCAATCCTGAGTGGGCGTGTAATAATCCATTATACATAATCTCTCAAATTTTTATCAAAAATAACTAAAAAAGAAACAAAAGTCGCTTTTCATTAATCCATCCGTTTTAATTAATTTCACGTTTTTATTACACTTTTAGGATGAAGATACTTTTATACGCATTTTGCTTCTTTTTCAGTTTTGCTTTCGGACAATTAAATCCTCAAAATGGAACGGTTGATTCTAAGGCAAACTATTACGCCCTTAAGAATGCGACCATTGTTGTTTCACCGACAAAAACCATCCAAAATGGAACTTTGTTAATCAAGAATGATGAAATTGTTGATGCTGGAATGCTCGTGATTATTCCTGAAGGAGCAATTGAAATTGATTGCAGCGGAAAAATAATTTTACCTGGCTTTATAGAATTGAATAGTTCAATTGGTTTACCAAATCCTGTTCAACCAAGTTTCTCATTTCGACCACAACTCGAGAGTGCGAAAGCAGGAGCGTATTACTGGAATGATGCGGTTCATCCTGAAGTTCAAGCTGATGCGCTTTTTTCGATTGATTCTAAAGCCAACAATGAATTAAAAAAATATGGTTTTTGTTCTGCCATTACACACATAAATGATGGTATTTTTCAAGGAACGGGTTCGCTTGTTGGACTTGGAAATGAGTCAGTGCATCAACAAATTCTTTCGGCTAAAGCCGCACAATTTATATCATTCAATAAAGGTGTTTCACATCAAACGTATCCATCTTCACAAATGGGTTCTATTGCTTTAATACGTCAAGTGTATTATGATGCCTTATGGTATGAGACTTCTGAAAAGACTCCGATTAATTTGTCGTTGGAAGCTATTATTTCCTCGAAGGAAACGCCTTCCATTTTTTACACGGATGATAAATGGGAAATTCTTCGTGCTGCGAAAATTGGAAAGGAATTTGGAAAAACGTTTTCATTTATTGGTTCTGGAAATGAATATATGGCATTGGATGAATTGAAAAAGTTGGGTTCAACGATTGTTTTACCCTTGAATTTTCCTGCTGCCTATGATGTGAAAGATCCTTACGTGAATCGACAAATTCCACTAAGTGATTTGAAACATTGGGAATTGGCACCTTCAAATCCCTATTTTTTACAAGAAAATAATATTCCTTTTTGTTTTACATCGTCTGGATTAAAAAGCAGCGATGATTTCTGGAAAAACATGCGTAAAGCAATGGAACGTGGTTTAACGATGGACAAAGCTTTGGAAGCCTTAACGACAAATCCTGCGAAAATCTTGAAAGTAGAGAATACATTGGGGACGCTTGAAAAAGGAAAAAAGGCCAGCTTTACAATTTATTCAGAAAACCCTTTTGAAAAAGAGGCTGTTTTACTTGAATCATGGATTCTTGGAAATCAGGAAGTGCATCAATCAATATCTTCTCATGATATCTCAGGACGTTACAATATCTTGATAGATGGAAAACAATATCCAATAGAGATTTCTCCTGAAGGAACAAGTTGGACCGGAAAAATTCAAGTAATTAAATCAGCGAATGATCCAAAAAATCCGGCAAAGAAAGATTCATTAAGTCCGAAAATGTTTGTGCAATTGGTAGGGGATGATATCACAATCCAATTCAATATCAACGATGATAATTTTAATGGAAGTGTGAATTTGCACGGAAAAGTTAGAACGAAATTCGGTGTTTTTGAAGGAGATGGTACAATTCCGTCAGGTAAATGGATTCAATGGTCTGCCATTCGAAACGATAAGCTTGACGCCAAGAAAGAAAATGCAGCAACAACAATTGACACAGCGTATTCGGATCGAATTTGGTCTCCAAATATGGCGTATGGCTTCGAAAATGACCCAACGGCCGAAACAATTGTTTTTAGAAATGCGACAGTTTGGACGAATGAAGCTCAAGGAATTTTGCATGATGCAACTGTCATCGTCAGCAATGGAAAGATCAGTTTTGTTGGTACAGGAAATTTCATGATTCCAGGAGGAGCGAAAGTAATCGATGCAAAAGGAAAACATATTACTTCTGGAATCATTGATGAACATTCGCATATTGCCATTTCGAAAGGTGTGAATGAAGGCGGACAAGCAATATCAGCCGAAGTGAGTATAGCAGACGTTGTAAATCCTGATGATATTAATGTTTATAGACAATTGTCTGGAGGAGTTACAGCGGCTCAGTTGTTACACGGTTCAGCGAACCCAATTGGTGGTCAATCTGCATTGATAAAACTAAAATGGGGACACACTCCAGAAGAATTTTTAATTGCCAATGCTCCTAAGTTCATCAAATGTGCTTTAGGTGAAAATGTAAAACAAGCGAATTGGGGTGATTTCAACACGGTTCGTTTTCCGCAAACTAGAATGGGGGTTGAACAAGTGTTTTACGATGGTTTCTTGCGCGCTAAGGCTTACGAAGAACAAATGAACTTATTCAATTCTGGAAAAAGTACATTAACTACTGCTCCAAGAAAAGATCTTGAATTGGAAGTGCTTTTGGAAATTTTAAAAGGTCAACGCTTCATTACGTGTCACTCGTATGTGCAATCAGAAATCAATATGTTAATGCATGTTGCAGATTCAATGGGTTTCAAAATCAACACTTTTACGCATATTTTGGAAGGATATAAAGTAGCCGATAAAATGAAAGAACATGGAGTTGGTGCTTCAACATTCTCTGATTGGTGGGCTTACAAATTTGAGGTGAATGATGCAATTCCTTACAATGCGAAAATGATGGCGGATCAAGGTTTAACAGTTGCTATTAATTCAGACGATGCAGAAATGGGTCGACGCTTGAATCAAGAGGCGGCAAAAGCAGTGAAATACGGTGGAATGTCGGAAGAAGAGGCTTGGAAAATGGTGACCTTGAATCCAGCTAAATTATTGCACTTGGATGATCGAATGGGAAGTTTGAAAGCGGGCAAAGACGCAGATATCGTTTTATGGACAAATAATCCATTGAGCATTGATGCAAAAGTTGAAATGACCCTTGTTGATGGTGAAGTTTTGTTTGATAGTGTTCGCGATTATCAAATGCGTCTAGATAATCAACGAGAGAAAGCACGCTTAGTGAGTAAAATGCTTGCGTCGAATGAAAAAGGTGAGCCGACAAAGCCATTCTTTAAACGCAAAAAACGACACTTCCATTGCGATACGATTGGAGAAGAAGGTTCTGAAGGAGAAAATAGCCATTAATAAACAACACTTATGAAATTTAAATTGATTTTCTTATTTGGTATTTTGACAACCCTGTGTTTTGGTCAATCTCCAAAATCAATCTTATTACTGAATGGTTATTTGCACATTGGTAATGGAGAAATAGTTGAAAGTGCCTTGGTTGGAATACGTGACAATAAAATTGCTGTTGTTCTAAACTCATTGGCAACTAGCTACAATAAAGAAGAATGGGATACCATCATTGATTTACAAGGCAAACACATTTATCCCGGTTTTATCGCGCCAAATTCAACATTGGGCTTAACAGAAATTGATGCTGTTCGTGCAACACGCGATTTTAACGAAGTTGGAGCATTTAATCCTCATGTTCGAACGCAGGTTGCTTATAATGTTGAGTCAAAGGTGATCATCACTGTCCGCACAAATGGAGTTTTATTTACACAAGCCACGCCGCGAGGAGGAGAAATTTCTGGGACTTCATCCGTTATGGCAACGGACGGATGGAACTGGGAAGACGCGACTATTTTACAAGATGACGGAATTCACGTGAATTGGCCTTCCAGTGCAGTGAATTATAACGAGACTGGGAAAGCGCTTTCAAAAAATGACGAATACGAGCGAGCAAAAAAATCATTGTATGACTTCTTCGCCTTATCCAAAGCTTATTCGAGAGGAAACAATGAAAAAATGGATTTGCGTTTAGAGGCAATGATTGGATGTTTTAAAGGAGATAAACGCGTTTATTTGCACGCAGATGATTTACAGCAATTGAATGATATTATTGATTTCGCAAAACAGTTTGAACTGAATTTTCCTGTCATTGTTGGTGGTTACGATAGTTACTTAATCACTCGTTTATTGAAAGATGCTAAAATTCCAGTTATGCTTGGTCGAACACATAGTTTGCCTCGTAATGAAGAAGATCCAGTTGATTTACCTTATCGTTTGCCAGCATTGTTGCAAGAGGGTGGAGTGTTATTTTGTTTACAAAATGAAGGCGATATGGAAGCAATGAATGCACGAAATCTTCCTTTTCAAGCTGGAACGGCTATGGCGTATGGTTTAACTGAAGAGCAAGCTATCCAATCTATATCGTTAAATACCTGCAAAATAATGGGAATAGATAAAGATTACGGCACAATTGAAGTTGGTAAATCGGCAACTCTATTCGTATCTGAAGGAAATGCTTTGGATATGAGAACCAATCAATTAACATTGGCACTTATTCGTGGAGAGTTTATGTCAGTGAGTAATTCGCAAAAAGAACTTTACGAGAAATACCAGAAGAAATATAAATAACTGTGTGCTAAAGAATACAAAACAAAAAAGGCTATTTCATTTGAAATAGCCTTTTTTTTATTCACATAAAGAGTTAGTTAATCAATAGTTTCTTCGTCCATTTTTGATTACCGCTGAACATTTGAATAATAAAGTATCCATCTGGTACATCATTGATTTCTAAATTCATTTTTGAACCGTTAGACCAAGCCCATTCTTTTACCACGCGTCCAGTAAGATCTACTAATTGAACAGTTTCAATTGCTATATCTTCACTCAATTCAATTGTAACGAATTCATCAGCAGGATTAGGATAGACGTTCCATGAAATGAAATTGTTTTCCGTTAAACCTAAACCAATATTAAATGCTGATGAAGTATGCACACAACCGAAAGAATCAACAATTTCAACCGAATACGCTCCAGAAAGCATAGCGCTAATTGTATCGTTCGTTTGTCCGTTAATTGCAAAACCATTTAATAACCATTGGATGGTATATCCGTTTGGTACATCATTAGCAACCAAAATTCCATTTGAACCTAAAGCAACTGTTGGTTCAATAGCTGGGTTACAGTAAACTGCTGTCATTGTATCAGAAAAAGCAACACATCCAGTTGCGTTAATAGCGATGACGTGATAAACTCCGCTTTGTAATACGACGTAATTTGTGTCGGTCGCACCGTTAATCGGACTATCATTAAAATACCATTGATATGCGTAACCCAAATCAGGGGTAGTTAATGTATGTGATGCTTGATCATACGTCATAAGCGGATCATTTGGATATCCATAAACATGAATTGTATCTTCTGAAATAACGATTGGATTTGGATAAATAATTTGATGATTTACCACATAATTTACTGTTGAAGTTCCTGCTGTACAACCACCACAGCCATTTAGACTCAAAGTTGTTGTACCCATTAAATCGTCTGCGCCTAATATCACCTCTCCAAAACTATCATCTGCATCATATACAGTGATTGTGTATGTACTTGCTGGATTCAAAAGAACACTAGTTGTCCAGCTCACTGGTGGGTTTTGATCACCAATGATACTTGATTGATAAACTGTTGTTCCGTTTTCTTTTAAAATAAAATATGTATCTGCGTTATCATATGAAGGAAAACCTCCACCATAATTGCTCATTGCAGAAACGCCTACATTTGTTAACGTGTAAACATCAATTGTATCCAAATTATCCCAAGCCTTGTATTGTACTACATAATCACCAGGGATTGTATAGACTTGAGGAACAGGGTTTTCTAAAGTTGAAACATTTCCATTTCCGAAATCCCACCAATATGCTAGTTCACCAGGATTGTTATTTGTGAAATCAACGGTAATTGGCGAGCATCCAGCAGCACCGACCATTGAGAAACCGTTGTTGGAAACACTCACATTGTTTGGTAAAACTTCCATGTAGATTTGGAACGTAAATGGATAACCACTAATTACAGTAAGATCAGCAATAACCGTTACGTCAACACTGTATTGGCCTGGTAAAAGTGGTGTTCCACTGATATTTACACAACCATATTGACTCACCTGTGGATTGTAGTCACAATTTGATCCGGCATTGTTACACTGCCAGCTTAAACCAACTGGTAAAGAAACGGATAGGATATGAAAATTTGTAAAGTCATAACCCAAAGTATCTAGGGGCATGAAAAAAGTAACATCTTGGCTGTACGCTTGACCTACATATCCCGTTGGCAAGGTGTCAGGATAAATTCCTGTTTGCGTTTGTGAGTAATCAATTGTACAAATTTGACTTTGTCCATAGAACGAAATCAATACAAGTAAAGTAGTCAATATTTTTTGCATAGTCTTAAGTTTATTGCGCTAAATGTACAATTTAATTCAATAATAATCTAGCTTTTACACCTTGGTTTAATAAATGAGAATTATCCGAGAATAATCACTTTTTTTCAATGAATTTTTCTAATTTTGAATGATTCAAAATAACAAGTATTAATTTAAAATTTATCAAATATGGCTTTCGAATTACCAAATTTACCATATGCATATGATGCTTTAGAGCCGCATATTGATGCGCGAACAATGGAAATCCATCATTCAAAACACCATCAAGCTTATATCACCAACTTAAATGCTGCAATTGCAGGAACTGATTTGGAAGGACAAACAATTGAAGAAATTCTTAAAGTATGTAAAGATAAACCAGCCGTTCGAAATAATGGAGGAGGATTTTGGAATCATAATTTGTTCTGGGAAGTAATGGCACCGAATGCTGGTGGCGAACCAACAGGTGAATTAGCTGAAGCAATTAATAGTGCTTTCGGATCATTTGCTGCATTTAAAGAAGAATTTGCGAAAGCAGGAGCAACACGTTTTGGCTCTGGATGGGCATGGTTATGCGTTGAGGGAGGTAAACTTGTTGTTTGTTCTACACCAAATCAAGATAATCCTTTAATGGGTGAAGGTTGTAACGGAACGCCAATTTTGGCTATGGATGTTTGGGAGCATGCATATTATTTGCATTACCAAAATCGTCGTCCAGATTATATCAATGCATTTTTTAATGTGATTAACTGGGAAGTTGTTGCTGCGAAATACGCTGCTGCGAAATAAGGGAATCTGATTCTTACGAATAAGGAAGCCTAGAAATATTTCTAGGCTTTTTTTGTGTTCAGTTGAACTGACCGATATTACAGTTCAACGTAAATATTTTACAATTGAACCACTTTATAGGATTGTATTCTATTTGAAGTTCGTAATCTTGATTCATAAAATTTAACCAAATGAAGTATTTATTAGCTATTCTAGTTTCGCTGACTTTCATTTCGAAAGTACAATCGCAGCAAGCGGTACAAACCATCCGCGGAACAATTTTCGACAAACAATCACAATTGCCTCTTATTGGAGCAAAAATCATAATCGTTAATTCTAACCCAATTAAAGGCGCTGAAAGTGATGCCAACGGGAAATTTATTATTTCAGATGTCGCTCCAGGTAGATATGATTTAAAAGCTGAAATGATTGGTTATAAAGAAACAACGCTTTCAAATATAATTGTTACCGCAGGAAAAGAAATTGTACTTGAGGTTTCACTTGAAGAAAAAGTAACTGCAATTTCGGAAGTAAGTGTTAAGGCGAAACGCAATACAATGAATAACACGCTAACAACAGTTAGTGGACGCGCATTTACAATGGAGGAAGTAAATAGATATGCTGGAGGTCGTTCTGATCCTGCACGAATGGCAGCAAATTTTGCAGGAGTTAGTTCACCAGATGATTCACGAAATGATCTTATTATTCGTGGAAATTCTCCAATTGGCGTTTTGTATAGAATTGAAGGATTGAACATACCAAATCCGAATCACTTTTCAACGGTAGGAACCACAGGTGGGCCAGTGAGCGCTATCAATACCAATTTATTGCGAAATTCAGATTTCATGACATCGGCTTTCCCTGCCGAATATGGAAATGCCAATGCAGGTATTTTTGATTTGGGATTGAGAAATGGAAATACAGAAAAACGTGAGCACACATTTCAAATAGGCGCTTTAACTGGGCTAGAACTAAATACAGAAGGTCCAATTCGAAAAGATAAAGGTTCATCATATCTGTTTGGTTACCGCTATGCATTTACTGGAGTAGCCCAAGCAATAGGTTTGCCAATTGGAACTGCAGCAACTCCATTCTATCAGGATTTAACCTTTAAATTGAATGGAGGAATGACAAAAATTGGTCGATTTACCTTGTTTGGAATGGGTGGAAAAAGTCACATTGATTTTTTACATACAGAATTGGATAGTACGGATTTGTTTGCTGATCCATCGAAAGATAGTTATTTCACAAGTGATATTGCACTTTTGGGTTTGAAACATTTTATTCGTGTAAATGATAAATCGTATTTCAATACGGTCATTGGAGGGACGTATGCAGGATCGAACTATTTACAAGATAGCATTTCAACTTCCGACATTGCATCACGTACAGTTGAGAACAAAACGACACGTATAAACTATTCGTTGAATACGTCTTTTAACTCAAAGATCAATTCACATTTATTCATTAAGGCTGGTGTTCTGGCTGAATTACTTTATGTGGATTTATATTACAGAAATAGAGAAAATACAGCTGATTGGATACAAATTTGGGATCAGGTAAATCAAACGGCGCTCATTCAGGGATACCTTCATGCTAAGTATTCGATTAACGACCAATTAACATTGAATCTTGGTGTACATTCTCAGTATCTAGCCTTAAATTCTTCTAACTCAGTTGAACCACGCGTTGGAATCAAATATCAACTATCAAAAAACAGTAGTTTGAATGCTGGATATGGAATGCACAGTCAAATGCAACCTTCTGATCTATATTTTTACCAATATCCTGATAGCAATGGACAAATGCAAGTAACAAACAAAGACTTGGATTTCACAAGAAGTCAGCATTTTGTAGTAGGTTACGAATTGTTGCCATTCAAAGATTGGCGTTTCAAAACGGAAGTATATTATCAGATGTTGAATAATGTACCAATTGAACGATTTGCAAGTAGTTTTTCTATGTTAAATGCTGGTGCATCCTTTTATCCAACAGAAAATGGTGACTTGGTAAACGATGGAAAAGGACGTAATTATGGAATTGAATTAACTGTTGAAAAAAGTTTTAGTAAAGGGTATTACGCATTAATCACTGGATCTTTTTATGATTCGAAATACACTGGAAGTGATGGCGTCGAGCGTAACACGGCTTTCAACGGTAAATTTGTTTACAATGTATTGGCAGGAAAAGAAGTGAAAGTTGGTAAAGCAAAACGACATGCTCTTACGTTTGATGTTAAAATGACACATGCAGGCGGACGTTATTACACACCTGTTGATTTGGTTAGTTCGCAATTAGCACAACAGCAAGTTCTAATGGGTGATGAGTATGCTTTTTCAAAACGCTATTCGAACTTTTTCCGCTTGGATTTCAAAGTTGGATTTACCTTGAATAGTTCAAAATATAAATTAGCTCAATCATTGATTTTTGATATTCAGAACATTACCAATAACAAAAACATTTTTGCAGAACGTTACAACCCAATTAATAACAGTATTAACACGGCTTATCAAATCGGGTTCTTCCCAAATTTTGTGTACCGAATTCAATTCTAAGAAGTATGAAAAAGATTTTAATCATCAATGGGCATCCAAATCCCGAAAGTTTTAATGCTGCTTTACTTGCGGCATACCAGAATGCTTTGCTGAATGAACATGTAGAAGTTAAAGTTCTTACAATTCATGAATTGGTATTTGAGCCTTCATTAAAATATGGTTTTACAAAACGAATGGAAGTTGAACCAGACATTCTAAAATCGCAAGAGTTAATTGCTTGGGCAGATCACATGGTTTGGTTTCATCCAGTTTGGTGGGGAGGATTACCTGCATTAACAAAAGGGTTTATTGATCGCGTTTTTACGCCAGGCTTTGCTTTTAAATACCGCGAAAATTCTGTTTGGTGGGATAAATTATTGTCAGGTAAAACAGCACGTATTATTACAACGCTCGATCAACCAGCAATTTTTTATAGATTGATGTTCGGAAGACCAAGCGTGAATCAATTAAAAAAGTCAACGCTACAGTTTTGTGGAGTCAAACCAGTTAAAGTAAATTACTTTGGTCCATTGCGAAATTCACGAATTGAACAACGTTCTAAGATGCTTGTAGAGGTTGCTAAATTGGCTAAAAAGGATATCAATTAAGGCAAAATATATATATTTAGTCAATGCGCGAAAGTAAGAAGAGGTTCATTTATATGGTCATAGTAGGAATACTAGTGGCCATGATGTTAAAAGTATTGATTCCATTTCCTGAAAATGGTTGGCGCGTGCAATTGGGAAGCTTTTTAGAGTCCATATTGATTACCATTTTTATTTGGGAAGGGAATCTTATATTGGATGACTTCTTGGAAAAACGCTATCCTTGGTCTTTAAGACCAGCTTTACGCATTCTAGTTCAATTACCTGTTAGTACTATTTATAGTGCCTCTTTGATGTTTGTGACAATGTTGTTGTTTAATGCGTATGTCTGCGAAATACCATTCAATGAACGCGGACTATTTTTAAGTATTTCAATTACCATTGGTTTGCTGGTTTCTCTGATTTTAATGGCTGTAGAAACTGGACTCTTCTTCTTTCGAGAATGGAAAGAATCATTAGTACAAGTGGAAAAGTATAAATCCGAAAGTGCTCAGGCCAATTTGGAGAATTTGAAGAATCAGGTGAATCCGCACTTTTTGTTCAATAATTTGAGCGTTTTGTCATCGCTTGTATACAAAGACCAAGAAAAAGCGGTTGATTTTATCAATCAATTGTCGAAAGTATATCGCTATTTGCTTGACAATAAAAGTAATGAGCTGATTTCCTTGGAAGAGGAATTAAAGTTTATTTCATCGTATGCTTATTTATTGAATATTCGCTATTCACCAAATTTGATTATCGACATGAAAATCAGTGAGGAAAATAAGAAGCTATTATTACCGCCTTTAACAATTCAATTGCTTTTGGAAAATGCCATTAAACACAATGTCATCTCAAATGAGGCTCCCTTGACTATTTCTTTGAAAAGTGATGGCGATAAATTGGTGATATCAAATAGAATTAATCAACGATTATCCAAAGAACCAAGTTCTAAAACAGGATTGAAAAACATTCAGGTGCGGTATTCCTATTTTACGGATCGTGAGGTAATGATTAAAGATCAAGATGAACTATTTGTAGTAACAATTCCTTTATTAACAGTCGCATGAAAGTAATAATTATCGAAGATGAGCAGCTTTCAGCAGAGCATTTAATCCGTTTAATTGAACGAATTGATGCGTCTATTCAAATTGAAGCAAGATTTGATACGGTAAAACAAAGTTTGGAGGCATTTAAAAATGGTTTAAGTGCTGATTTACTGTTTGTTGATATTCATTTGGCAGATGGAAACGCTTTTGAGTTGTTTGCTAATGTATCCATTGATATTCCTGTTATTTTCACAACTGCCTATGACAATTATGCAATTCAGTCATTTCAAACGAATAGTATCGATTATTTATTAAAGCCGATTGGCATTGAAGAACTGACTGCATCAATTAATAAGTTCAAACGATTATCGCGGCAGCAACACGAATTACTTTTTCAAAATTTGTTGAATTACCGACCACAGACTAGTTTTAAAACGCGATTCATGGTTAAATTGGGAGATTCAATTGTTTCGATAAAAACAGATGAAATTGATCATTTTAAAGCCGAAGATGGAATTGTGTTGTTGATCAATACACAAGGAAAGCGTTATCCTGTTGATTATACGATGGACCAGTTAGAAGCATTATTGGACACAGCGCTATTTTTCAGAATTAATCGAAAGGCGTTTGTGTGTATAGACAGAATTCAAAAAGTCGGACAATTCTTCAATAGCCGATTAAAGGTTACAACAAGCCATTTATCAGGTGATGATGCAGTTGTTAGCCGAGAACGTGTTGGAAATTTTAAAGAATGGTTAAACCGTTAATCAACCGCTTCAACAGATACAATTTCTGGAGCCATTATTTTAACAGCTTCTTCTAGTCCTGCTTTCAAGGTCATAACACTCATAGAACAATCGCTACAAGCACCAAGTAAACGAACACGTGCAACAGCTTCGTCAGTAATTTCAACCAATTCCATATCGCCACCATCTGCGTGTAAGAAAGGGCGTAATTGCTCGATAGCTTCGTTTACTTTCCCACTAATCTCTTCTTTATTCAATGCCATGAGTTATACCTTAGCTGATTTACGTTCTTTTATTGACTGAACGTTCGCTACAAAAGTACGAACTAATTCGTCAAATGCATTTCCGGTTGGGGTATTTTCTTGAAAAACAGCTGGTCGACCCGCATCACCTGCTTCACGAACACTTTGTACGAGAGGAATATGGCCTAAAAAAGGAACATTCATTCCTTCAGCGAGGTTTTTCGCACCGTCACGACCGAAAATATAGTATTTATTTTCAGGTAATTCTGCCGGCGTGAACCAAGCCATATTTTCAACGATTCCAACAACTGGAACATTGACAGTGTCCATTTGGAACATATAAACACCACGACGTGCATCTGCCAAAGCCACTTCTTGAGGTGTAGAAACAATTACGGCACCATCCAATGGCACAGTTTGAACCAAGGATAAATGTATATCACCAGTACCAGGAGGAAGGTCAATTAATAAATAATCCAATTCACCCCAGTACGCATCCGTAAACATTTGAGTCATCGCTTTTGCCGCCATTGGTCCGCGCCAAACAACAGCATTGTCTTGTTCTGTAAAGAAACCGATTGAAAGCAATTTGATGCCATAAGAAATGACTGGATTGATCATTGGTGTACCTTCAACATCGATCATTGTTGGACGCTCATTGACAACATCAAACATTGTAGGCATTGACGGCCCATAAATATCTGCATCAACAATACCAACTCGGTAACCAGCTTTGGTTAATCCACCAGCTAAATTTGCTGTTACAGTAGATTTTCCAACACCACCTTTTCCTGAAGAAATAGCGATTATGTGTTTTACATCTGGTAAAATCTTGCGTCGTACTTTGTTTGCTTCAGTTGGAATTGGTTTTACTTGACAGTTTATAGTTATGGAATTTCCAAAAACACGTTTCAAATTAAATTCAACTGCCTCTTGCATGCGTTTTCTTGCATGCATTGCTGGATTCGACACATGCACAACTAATGTTATTTCGTTGCTTGCAATGTGTAAATCATCAACAAGATTCAATGATACAATGTCTTTCTTTAAATCTGGTTCTTGAATATTTCCCAGAACCTCTAAACAATTTTCACGATTCAATTCCATAGCGCAAAATTAAGCAAAAAAAAAGGTTGTCACGAATGGACAACCTTAATCTTCTTATTTAAAAGTTATTTATTTGCTTTAAATGACTTTATTGACTTTGCCATTAACTCAATGATGTTCTTTGCTTCGTAGCCTTCATCACGACTTCTCAATTCATAGGTAATTCCATCAATTATTTTCTGACCATATACGTGATAGCTTTTATGCTCAACACCAACCGTTGGAGATGCTTTTTTTGAACCTTTGACAATCAATTTGCGTTCATAAACGATAAGATCTTTGTCATCGATTAAGTACTTGATATCAAAAACTTCTTGCTCTTTCAGTTCTTTTTTCTTGTATTCAACCATGTCAGTATAATCGCCATAATCTTCTATATGCAGATTGAAATTTGAACCAACATTAATATCCCAAATAAAATCGCCATCAGCATGAATAATTTCAGGTTTCGTTGATGCACCAATATTTGCAGTTTCGTCAGGTAACATAATTAATGCAGGAATACCATATGATTTCAAATTAATTCCTTTGAATTCATAGTAATCATCATCTAAAGTTACGGCTTCTTCAGTTGAAGGTTTTTCTTCACCTCCACACGAAGAAATCCCTGCTGCTAATAAAACAACGCTCATCAAACCGAAGGAAAGAAATTGCTTTAAAGATCTTTTTTTCATTGACTATTTCTTTTTGAAAGATATTTTTCTTTCAGATATACAAATATATAAGTTTTTTACTACTGCGCTAAAAACAATTTGATACTATCTTTGTTTAAAGAATGTTAAGGCTAGTGAAATGTATTTTCTCCTAGCTTTTGGCAATCAGAGTAAGATGGCAGAATATAAAATAAAAGACTTAGAAACTTTAACAGGAATTAAAGCGCATACCATTCGTATTTGGGAAAAGCGTTATGGTTTGATTTCTCCTGAACGAACAGAAACATTGATTCGTACTTATTCTGATGAAGAACTGACGATGCTCTTGAATATTGCCATGTTGAATAAACATGGTGTGAAAATTTCGAAAATTGCTCAAATGAAACCCGAACAAATTTCATCGAAAGTGTGGGATTTAATGGGTGAACAATCTGTTGATAGTTGTACCGAAAAGTTTATTTTGGCTTTATTGAATCTCGATGAAGCGCTGTTTAAGGATACATTACAATTTTTAATTGACGAAAAGGGTTTAGAGGAAACCTTTAAAGAAAATTTAATTCCTTTTCTGGATCGTATTGGTGTCATGTGGATGGTTGGAACAATCAATCCTGCTCAAGAACATTTTATTTCTAATTTGATTCGACAAAAAATCATTTCTGCCATTGATAAATTGGAAGTTCCTTCTAAAAAAGAACATCCAGTTATGTTGTTCTTGCCTGAACATGAATGGCATGAAATCAGCTTGTTGTTTTATCATTACACAATACGACGAAGTGGCCTTTATACCATTTATCTTGGTCAAAGTTTGCCGTATGATGCGCTTTTAGAGTGTATTGAACGCTTCCAGCCAAGAGCGATTGTAACGTCTTGGTTGACTGCGGTAGATACCAATTACATGACAAATTTCTTTAAACAATTGTACAAAGATTCGAAAGCTCTTCCTGTTTATGCTGGTGGTTATCAAATCAATTCTAACAGGACGTTGATTGCTGAATATATTTCGGAAATCAATTCAATTGATGAAATGGTGGCAACATTAAATAAGTAAAATTCCTTTCACTCCAGGTCCTAATTCTGGGATTGCTTTCATTTTTTCTTTAGAAATTGTTTCAGGTAAGAACACGAATTTTTTATCGTACATATCATCATTTACCCAAAAGCTGACCCAGTATTCATTTGCCAAGCCAAACACCTCTTCCATAATTGGTTCAATTTTTCCAGATTCATTTGGAAGTAAAAGCTCTATACATCTTCGTAATGTTGAAGTTTTAATGCGTTCACCTGTTGTAACATTTTCACCGTAACCTGTACTCGTGATAATAATTCCTTCCATTATGTCATCGCGAAGATTCAACAGATAAACATTGTAAATATCCGCATTGTCTTCACCTTTTTCTAGCACAACGGCCACACCAACATTTTCAACCTTTGGTCCTAATAATCCTTCTTTCATAATTTGTTATTCCTTTTGAGCTGCAATTTCCCTGCCCAGTCGAAGAAAAGTGAAAAAATCTGCTGGATGACCAACCTTTGCATTATTGGCCTTGCAATATGCTTTGTCTCCTTTTTTCTCTTCTGGGATGACAAAGTTATCGTTTCGTTTCATTCCAAGACGCACAATAATCAAATTTTCTGAAGGAATCGATATGATATATTGACCTTTGATCCCTCTACAATAGTATATTGGCGTTTTATCACCAGTGTAAGTCCAAATATGTAAACCGTAACGCATATTAACGATTCCTTCTTCAGTTGATAATTTTGGTGTTTTCACCATTTCCTTCATATACCAAAGAGGAACAATTTGCTTGTTTTTCCATTTGCCATTTTGCATTATTAGTTTACCCAAACGGCCAAAATCACGCGCAGTGGCATAGATACAACAAAACGATTTTTCATCACCATTCGCCTTATCCAAACTCCAATAGGCTTCATGTTCTGTTCCAATCTGTTTCCATATTTTTTCTTGCGTATATTCTGAAACACTCTGTCCAGTTGCTTTTTCAATAATGAAACCCAATAATTGAGAGTTTCCACTTTGATAATTGAATTTTTTCCCTGGCTCTTCAATCGCATTTTGTCGCGTAACTAATCCGAATAGATCTGTTCCATAATAGGATTCTGCGTTTTCAGATAAGGGGTTCGCACCGCTTTCTTCCCAATCAAGACCAGATGACATCATCAATAGATGACGAATTGTGATCTTTTCTTTTCCATGCGATTTATACGCTGCAATGTAATTCCCAACAGGTTCGTCTATACTTTTAATTTTCCCTTCTTCAATTGCGATTCCAATAAGCAAGGCCACAACCGTTTTTGCAGCAGAGAATGAATTGGAAACAGTGGATTCAGTGTGATCGCCGTAATAATTTTCAAAAACCAAAGAATCATTTTTGAATACTAAGAAAGCTCTCGATTCTATGGACTTTAAAAAATCTTGATCGTCTTTACTTAATTGAAAAGAATTGTATTTTTTTGATTTCAGCCATTTTTCGGTATTATCTGCTTTGGAAAGTGTTCTATAGGGAAATACTGAAAGGTCATAGATTCCAGGTCCAGTTCTTCCCTCAAAATAAGTGTGTCGAATTCCTTTGTAAATATAAAATCGACCTGACAACACAATAAATAAATTGACAAGAATGAAAAGACCGAGAATAAAGTAAAGGAAAAAGCGAAGTGCTTTTTTGATTTTTCGGGCGATACTATTCGGTTTCTTCGACATATGTATAGTGGAATTGATCAGCTAATTTTTGTTTCAAGATAGAAGAAACATCAGCCATTGAAAGCGCGTAACCCAACTCTTGTTGCATGGAAGTTACAGCTTTGTCATCAATTCCACAAGGAATTATATGAGAAAAATAAGATAAATCAGCATTCACATTGAAACCAATACCGTGCATAGTTACCCAACGAGAACTTTTTACACCCATTGCACAAATTTTTCGAGCACGAGGAGTATCTCCATCAATCCAAACACCAGTTAGACCGTCAACACGTCCACCTTCAATACCAAAATGGGCAAGCGTTTGAATTACAGCCTCTTCTAAAAAGCGCATGTATTTGTGGATGTCGGTGAAGAAATAATCCAAATCAAAAATTGGATACGCGACTAATTGACCAGGGCCGTGGTACGTAATATCACCACCACGATTGATTTTATAATAGGTCGCATCATTTTCGATTAAACCCTCTTCGTTCAGCAATAAATTACTTTCACTACCACTTTTACCTAAAGTATAAACGTGAGGATGCTCGCAAAATAATAAGTGATTGACCGTAAAAAGCCCTTCTTCACCATTGCGAATGCGAATTTTTTTTTGAATAGATTCATTGAAAAGCACTTCCTGTAAATCCCAGGCCTCTTTGTAATCAATAAGACCAAGATTGCGAAAATGTACTTCAGGAAGCATTATTAGAATTTAGAAAGTTCGTCTTTTAAGAAATCAATTACCTTGATATCCATAATGTCGACTTTATTCAAATCACATAAATAATAAGAAGCCCAATCCACAAGATGAATCAAATAGAATGATTTTTCAATTTGTGTGTTCCCAATAGCTTCAATTTCCATGATTCCAGCAGCCTTCTTTGAAATGATATC
Organism: Bacteroidota bacterium; assembly: GCA_039797785.1. Lineage (GTDB taxonomy): Bacteria > Bacteroidota > Bacteroidia > Flavobacteriales_D > Crocinitomicaceae > M0103. The sequence goes on from JBDKHH010000067.1 coordinate 20,851, forward strand.
TTTGGTGATTTCATAACGCTTTTGATTGCGCGGATTCATGTCGTTTGTATGCAACATCAATACTTTAAAACGATCGTCACCACCGCCCCAACCAACAAGTTCATTGTGGTTCATTTCTGGAATTGTATGATGCCAAACTAGGTATTTTGAGTTTTCGTTGAATTGCTGACGCGCACGAATGGCAACTGCTTCATATTGAGGACTTGAGTAAATTACTCCAACTTTACCATATAAGAAGTTGGCAATGTTCTTTGCAATGGAGTGAATCGATTCCGTTTCATCCTTCAACAACTGATAAGATGATTTTATTTCAGAAATAATAGAGGAATCAAGTAAGCCTATTTGTACAAAGATGTTGATTAGTTGAACAATTGAAAATGCAGTTGCTGAGCGCGGAGGATTTCCACCAGGTACGATCACACAATCATAATTGTTGTCTTCACAGAAGGATTTCATTTCACCACCTGAAGTGATTCCAATAATATGCGCACCACGTTTTTTAGCTTCTTTTACCCCAGTCATTGTTTCTTCAGTATTCCCAGAATAAGATGAGCCAATAACTAAAGAGTTTTTACTGATAAAAGCTGGAATATCATAATCTTGTAAAATTGCAACAGGTACGTTAACCTTATTTTCAATCCATTGAGAAACAATTTTACCGCCAATCCCAGAACCACCCATTCCACAAATAACAATATTTTGGATAGGATTTGTTGGTTTTTGAAAGTTTTGAGCCTCAGCAATAACTAAAGCGTCTACTATATTTTGTGGAAATGCAGCGATAAGTTTGTCCATAATTTTTATCTAATCGAATGTAAAGATAATGAATGGCATCAGAAATTCAAGCATTTATTGATGTGCCTTTGATTTTTATAAAAAGTTTTAAAATTCATTCATCAATTGGCAGTAATTGTAATGGTTAATCGTAATTTTGCAAAAAAACATTCACATGAAATCGAGAAGAGCAGCTGAAACCTTATCTATTACTACAAAAGTTGTACTACCAAATGACACAAACACACTTGGAAATCTATTTGGCGGACAATTGTTAGCATGGATGGATGTCATTGCAAGCGTTTCTGCTCATCGCCATTCTAAACGCGTTGTTGTTACAGCGTCTGTGAACAATGTGGCATTTCAAAAGCCAATTAATCATGGTTCAATCGTAACATTGGAAGCGAAAGTTTCACGTGCATTTAGTTCATCAATGGAGGTGTTTGTTGATGTTTTCGTTGAGGATCATGTTACCGGCAAACGTGAAAAATGTAATGAAGCTATTTATACGTTTGTTGCTGTTGATCAAAATGGTGGACCAATCCAAGTGCCAGAATTGATTCCTGAAACGGATGAAGAAAAAGCACGTTTTGAAGGAGCGCTAAGAAGAAAACAATTGAGTTTGATTTTAGCGGGTAAAATGAAACCAAGTGACGCTACTGAATTGAAAAAATTGTTCTTGGAAGAATAATTAAGAACGTTTGTTGACGTCTTGTGCGATAGCAGTTTCATCTTGAAGCTGCATACAATTAAAGTGTTTTTTAGGACATTCGTTGAATCCAATTTTTGAGCAAGGGCGACACTTTAAGCCTTTCACTTCATGGATTGAAAAGTTCTCTTTTGCTTTCGGAAAGTAAGGATACATACCTAATTCAGGAACGGTATTTCCCCAAACACTAACGGTTGGAATTTCAAAACAAGAGGCAATATGCATCATTCCAGTGTCATTCGTTAAAAGAACTGCTGATTGCTTAACAATACTAGCTGATTGAGCTAAATTAAAATTTCCACATGCCGAATAAATAGTTTTTCCAGCACAATGATCAACTAATTTTTCAGCCAATGCTTTGTCAGTAGGCCCTCCAACAAGAACAATCGGTTTTTGAATTTTCTGAATAATTTCTTCCAGTTTATTGAATGGCATTCGTTTGGTAGCGAATTGCGCACCGATAGCGATTGTTACATACGATTTTGGAACTAAGTCAAACAACTCAGATGTATTCACTTCATCTTCTGCCCGAATAAAGAAATCACAGGGTAAAGAATCATTCGGAACGCCCAAAGGTTTTACGGTTTCAAAATACCGATCAACAATATGTTTATCAGGCATTGAAGCGCGTTTGAAATTGACCAAAAGCCATTTTTCAATGTTTAATTTTGGGAAAGAGTAGGATTTGCATCCTAGTTTTCGCTTGAGTGATAGTGTTCGTACATTTTTGTGCAAATCAATCACATAGTCGTATTTCTCAGCTTTTAATTCCGAAATGACCTCTTTAATCGATTTTTCAATGGTATAGATTTTATCAATCGAAGGATTGTTCTCTAAAATCCCTTTGAACGGCTTTTTAGTGATGAAATGAAGTTCACAATTCAGTTGATTTTTCAGTGCACGAACAACGGGTGTCGTTAACACAACATCGCCAATTGAACTAAAACGCACCACTAAAATCTTCATTTATCTTTCCTCTAACTCTAAATATTATCTCTAAATTCTAACTCTTCCGCCGCGGCGGACTATTATCTAGACCTATTTGTTTTCCAAATCTCAATGTACTCATTCGCATTTCTTGGGTTCAAATCGCGCAGTAGTTTATCAACTAAACTAGGATCACATTTTTTGTCCAAGGTCATCTTCGGATAAATAGTTTTGTATTGTGCAATGCGTTTCGATAAATCCTTTTCATCAAAAAAGAAGATATAATCATATTGACTAATCGGATTTACTAATAAATGCTGTGATGTGTCAGTTCGCTCAGTAAACGAACAATACCAACTTTTTGCATAGAATTTAGGCATCATCGATGTGCGCTGGTCAGCAGAGCCTTCAAGTAATATGGTTTCCTTGTCAATTGAATTGTTGTACAAATGATACATGGCTTCAACACGTGATTTCTTTGAATACATCGTCATTGAAAAGAAAAGAAAAGGAATGTTCAAGACCCAAAATGCAATCATAGAAATCTTCCATAACTTCTCACGAGTTTTACTTTCTTTAAAAAGTTGGTAGCCCATGACTCCAAGAATAATAAAGAAGGGTAAAACGGATAAAACAAAACGTTCTTGTCTATTTGGGTACAAGGTATGAAACAATATGAAAGCAATCGTTGGAACGAAGAGCAAGGCATATTTCTTATAACTTTTGAAGAAACCTACCATCACAATTAATCCTAAAGGAACGAACAAGGATCCAATAAGAACAAAGAAATACATGAAATAATTGTGATTTGGCAAATAGGTTGTTCCTTCCTTCATATTGTAGGTAACATACCCAATAAACTCAGCAAAAGGATAACCCCAAATAAAGTAATCGACTAAGCCTTGTGTCAAACCGAACACGATTAAAACGCCAGCCGAAAAAAGTAAAAATGGTTTGAATTGCCATTTAAAGAAGTAAAATGCAGCAATTCCGAGAGCAAAAACACCAATTTGATATCGGAAAGAAACAGCCATTCCAATGAACAAGCCGGACAATAAGAAGTTGCCCATTTTTTCATTCTTAATTAGCAACCAAACGCCATAAACAAGGAAAGGTAATGCTGCTACTTCAACTAGATTACGCACTGATATAAATGGTAAAATCCATAGAAGCGCCAAAATCCAACCAACCTTTGTTGCAGTTTCTTTATTAGATAATTTCTCGGTGATTTTAATTCCATAAATAACAACAACCATTGACGCCAAAGCATGAATCAAACGATTGATCAACATCAGAATTTTTGGATCAACAACCCCAATAAATTTCATAATGGAGAAGTAAACATAGTTTAGGCCAACATACGTGAAACTGTGGCCTTCTGGTGTTCCGCCGCTGCCTTCTGTCCATGGTAACCAGCGATTGTAATCATAACCATCTACCCAAGAAGCAGAAGCTTCAATGATGAGGTAATGATCATCATGCATTCCGTAACCTTGAGAAAAAATCGTGGCAATTAATCGAACAAAAAGTGCGACAAATAAAATGAGCTTATACGATTGAAAACGATCAGTTTGAAGCATACTAAAGTTCCTTATATTCTTTGTAAATCAGTGACATGTAGGAATGACAACGCTTTTCCTCCTTTTTTAGTGCTTTTTTGCTGTAAGTTTGGTCCGGATAATTCTTTGCATCCATGTGGAAACTAAAATTACCTTTCTCTGTAATCCAACCAAAACCGCGGTTGATGGTGTGGAGCGCAAATTGAGGACAATTGGGATTCAATAAGTCTTTTGACCACGTGTATCGTTTGTAATCACCACCCATTTGATACAATAATGTTCGAACAATGTCAGCCTGGGAACCTAGTGTTTCAATCGTTTCTCCGCGGTATTCCTTTTTTAAAGGTTCACCAAAAATCAATAAAGGAACATGGAAGTAGGCACCAAGATTTGGATCTGTTACGTTCGGAGATGCATGTCCGTGATCAGCAACCATTACAAATATTGTGTTTTTATACCATTTCTGTTTTTTACACTTAGCCATGAAATCATCCAAGCACTTATCTGCATAAAACATCGAACTCATGAAATCGGCTTCTGAACCTTTCCATTTTTGAGTCCCCCGATTAGGGTAATCGTAAGGCGAATGTGTACTTCCTGTAAATGCGCAATGCATAAAAGGACCCTTTGTGTTATTAATTTTTTGAATCAAAAGATCATATAAATCTTCGTCGTAATAATTGAGTTTACCACGCTGTAGATTACCTGGGAAATCATTTTCGTCTTCTACCACATCAAAACCATGATCGGTAAAGAAGGATCCGATATTCCCATATTTTAAATCACCACTGAAAATATAATGAGAAGTGTATCCCCATTTTTTCAAATCTTGATTAAAGGATGGAATTTTTCGGTGTTTATCAGGTTGCATCGAAATTGAAATCTCAGGAAGGGCAGGGTAACCGCTGAAAATACTTGAATTACCAATCTCAGAAGTCCCGCCAGTTGAATAGATATTGGTGAATAACAATCCTTTTCGCGCTAAGCGGTCAAAATAAGGTGTTGCTCCTGGCTGACCGGAAATTGAACTAATTGCATTGGCTGTCCAACTTTCCATTATAATGAATACGATGTTTGGGCGATCAGTTGTGAAGATTTTGCGATCATGTTCTAATGGGTAAGAGTAAAAATCGTCCAGTTCTTTTTTTGCTTCCTTTTCTTCAATAATAGGGAACATTGCGCCAATTTCACTTCGGTTATATAGCATGAAGCTCTTCGCAAAAAAGTACACTGAATTTACTGAAAGATCATTTGGAACATATCCTTTTGTGTAGTAAGCAGAATCGATGTTAATTGGAATTGGTTGGGTTCCACCGCGTCCAATGATTACAAAACCTATCCCTGACACTGCTAATGTAACGATGGCAATTGGAATACGCACTAACCAAGAAAACGTTTGAGTAGTTTCTTTGAACTTAAACATGAGTCTCATGAGTTTATAACTCAAAAACACCTCAATCGATGCATAAATAACAAACCAGATGGTCATACTGTAATCAGCAGTTCGAACGACTTCATCAGGATTTAATAAATGCGTAAAAACACGCGTTGTTAGTTTTGTATTCCATTCGGGATAAGCATTGATTTCACCACCATGAATCATTGCGCAAACGAGAAATTCAATGAATACAATCCAATAAAATGAGCGTTTGATCCATTTGTTAGGATACACAAAGAAAAGGATTAAAAGCACAAGTGGCAATAAGCTTAAAAGTGCTGCGGTAGCCAAATCCAGACGTAACGAGTAGACGAATGCTAAGAGCCATTCACCAAAACCAATATCAGAGAATTTACTCCAATTGTGTATTGAAAATAGAATGCGTTCAATATCAAAAATGATTACCCAAAACAAGAGTAATTTAAGTATGGAAGCACTAGTTGATTTTAAAAGTCTCACGCGACAAAGATAGCTAGAAATCATTATTGCTTGTTGTTCTTTTGATTTTTGATGTAAAAGCGGGCTTTAAGCATAGTTGAATGAAACGTTTGTTACATTTTAATTGTAATCTGAGTCTTATCTTTGCAAAAAAAAAAACACAATGGGTAAATTCAGTGATATCGTTAAATCAGACACGCCAACCTTGGTTGATTTTTATGCGACGTGGTGTGGACCGTGTAAAATGATGAGTCCAGTTTTAGATCGTTTAAAAGATGAAATGGGTTCGCAAGTTCGGGTCTTAAAAATTGACGTTGATAAAAACCCAGATGTTTCTGATAAATTCAAAATCCGAGGTGTTCCAACATTTATTCTATTCAAAAAAGGAGAAATTGTATGGAGACAAAGTGGTGGAATGGATATTAACACCTTAAAAAACAAGGTAAAACAAGCATTATAAGTTCATCTTAAACCCAGAATTATCATCCTTAAAAACGGTTTAGTATTGAAATAGTTCGCAATCTGTAACTTATGGTTAAAAGTTCCGTAGGATAGGCGAATTACAAATTAGCGTTCAAATTTGCAGAAGTGTGTTAAATCTTCTACTTTTGGCGCGACTAAAAACAATACAAAAATTTAACTTTTATGGGGTCAATGATGATTTATGTGCCAATTGTAATGGCAATAATTGGTCTACTTTTTATGTGGATTAAAAGATCTTGGGTTTTAAAACAAGACGCAGGTGATGGAAAAATGAAAGAAATTTCAGATTACATCTACGAAGGTGCGCTTGCATTTTTGAAAGCTGAGTATCGCTTATTAGCAATTTTCGTTGTTGGAGCGAGTGCTGTTTTGGCGGGTATTTCGTTTATCGTACCAACAACACACATCTTAATTGTAGTTGCATTTATTTTCGGAGCATTCTTTTCAGCGTTGGCTGGAAATATGGGGATGAAAATTGCTACTAAAACAAATGTTAGAACAACGCAAGCTGCTCGTACAAGTTTGCCACAAGCATTGAAAGTTTCTTTCGGTGGTGGTACTGTAATGGGATTAGGAGTTGCTGGTTTAGCGGTTTTAGGTTTAACAGCATTCTTCATTATCTTCTTCCAAATCTTTATGAAAGGTCAATGGACTTCAACAGAAGACATGACAATCGTTCTTGAAACATTAGCTGGATTCTCTTTAGGTGCTGAATCAATTGCATTGTTTGCTCGTGTTGGTGGTGGTATTTATACGAAAGCTGCTGACGTTGGTGCTGACTTAGTTGGTAAAGTTGAAGCTGGAATTCCAGAAGATGATCCACGTAACCCTGCTACAATTGCAGATAACGTAGGAGATAACGTTGGTGACGTTGCAGGTATGGGAGCGGATTTATTCGGTTCGTATGTTGCAACAGTATTAGCAGCGATGGTTCTTGGAAACTATGTAATTAAAGACATGGGTGGTAAAATCGATGATATTTTTGGTGGAATCGGTCCTATCTTATTACCAATGGCAATTGCTGGTTTCGGAATTTTGTTCTCTATCGTTGGAACAATGTTGGTGAAAATCACTAGCAACGAAGCGAAAGAAAAACAAGTTCAAACTGCTTTAAACATCGGTAACTGGGTTTCTATTGTTTTAACTGCAATCGCTTGTTTCGTTTTGGTAAAATATATGTTGCCAGAAACTATGAAAATGGATTTCTTTGGTGAAGGTTCAAAAGACATCTCTTCAATGCGCGTGTTCTTCGCTACAATTATTGGTTTGATCGTTGGTGGAGCAATTTCATCTGTAACTGAATACTACACAGGATTGGGTACAAAACCAGTTTTGAAAATCGTTCAAAAATCTTCAACAGGTGCTGGAACAAACGTTATCGCTGGTTTAGCAACTGGTATGATTTCTACATTCCCAACTGTTATTTTATTTGCTGCTGCAATTTGGGGTTCTTATGCATTAGCAGGATTCTACGGTGTTGCTTTGGCTGCTTCTGCAATGATGGCTACAACAGCTATGCAATTAGCAATCGATGCTTTCGGACCAATTTCTGATAACGCAGGTGGTATCGCTGAAATGAGTGAGTTACCAAAAGAAGTTCGTACACGTACAGATATTTTGGATTCAGTTGGTAACACAACTGCTGCAACAGGTAAAGGATTCGCAATTGCTTCTGCTGCCTTGACATCTTTAGCATTGTTTGCTGCTTATGTAACATTCACTGGTATTGACGGGATTAACATCTTTAAAGCGCCAGTATTAGCAATGTTGTTTGTTGGTGGTATGATTCCAGTTGTATTCTCTGCCTTGGCAATGAATTCAGTTGGTAAAGCTGCAATGGACATGGTATATGAGGTTCGTCGTCAGTTCAAAGAAATTCCAGGAATTATGGAAGGAACTGGTAAACCTGAATACGGTAAATGTGTTGAGATTTCTACGAAAGCTGCATTACGTGAAATGATGTTGCCAGGAATCTTAACAATCGGTTTCCCAATTGCAATTGTATTGTTAGGTAAATTGGTTTACAGTACAGACAATCAATTGATCGCTGAAATGTTAGGTGGTTATATGGCGGGTGTAACAGTATCAGGTGTTCTTTGGGCAGTGTTCCAAAACAACGCAGGTGGCGCTTGGGATAACGCTAAAAAATCATTCGAAGCAGGTGTTGAAATTAATGGTGAAATGACGTACAAAGGTTCTGACGCTCACAAAGCTGCAGTAACTGGAGATACAGTTGGAGATCCATTCAAAGATACTTCAGGTCCTTCAATGAACATCTTAATCAAATTGACATGTTTAATTGGTTTGGTTATCGCACCAATCTTAGGAAATGGTCACGAGACAGAAGGTAAAGCGAAGCCAGCTTGTTGTACTGAAATGAGTAAAGATGATAAATCTTGTCATGGTGGTGCTGCTTCTTGTGATCCACACAAGAAAGGTGAAACGATGATTGGGAAATGTGATATGTCTAAATGTGCTACTATGTCGAAAGATGAGTGTGCTAAGATGTGTGACTCTTTAGGTTGTTCAGCTGAAGAAAAAGAAATGTGTATGGCACACTACGGAAAAGATGGTAAATTCATCGGTGGTGGAAAATGCGAAAAAGAAGGAGCTTGTTGTGCTGATAAAAAAGCATGTAAAGATCCATCTAAATGCAAAGACAAAGCAAAATGTGACGGTGCCTGCAAGCACTAATACAAAATAAAACTTGAAGAAAGCCCCGTGAAATCGGGGCTTTTTTTGTGACTAATTGTAACCAATAATTGACGGTTCGTTTTTTGATATATTTGACCCCATGAAAACACTTCTTATCTTTTTTATTGCATTTTTAGGATTCAATGCCGTTTCTCAAATTCAATTCGAAACGACAAAGCACGATTTTGGAGATTTAGAGCCGTATGACGATCATTTTGTTGACATTGTTGTAAAGAACGTTGGTTCGAAAAAAGAATACCTGTTAAGCGTAAAAAAACCATACGATGTCGTTTACTTGGTAAATGGTCAATTCATTAATCCGGATAGTTCAATTATTGTTCGACTGCAAGTGAATCCAAAAGCGAAAGGAAGATTCAATTACGAAGTGCAAATTTTCACGAGTGATAAGAACGAAGCGACAATCGTTAAGATTACAGGCAATATTACAGAATTACCACAAGACAATTTAAGTGCGTTTACGTCTTGCCCCGATTTCTCTTCTCGCCCGGGAGGCAAAGCAAATAACTTTGATTTGACTGTTGTTAC
>JBDKHH010000068.1:0-8918 GCA_039797785.1 Bacteroidota bacterium
GTTGCCGTCCAAGTATACGTTCCATTTCCACCCGATGCAGATAAATTCACAGTTTCTCCAGGGCAAAGAGTTGCCGCTGCAGGATTCACTGCAACTGGAACAGAAATTCCCGAATTTGCACCAATAATGTAATTACAAACATCTCCTGAATTCCCATCTATCATAATGTAATAGGTATTCCCAACTGTCAAACCTCCAGCAGTAATGTTAACAGGACCAGGTTGAACAACACCTGGATTGTAACACGGACCATATTGTGTAACCGTTCCACTACAATTTGTAGCAGAGAAAATTAAAATTTGAATTCCATATCCCATTGTAGAACTGGTTACCCAAACATCAAATGAAATAGTTGTTGAAGACGCCGTAAACGATAAGAATGAATTATTCTCAATACTACCACAAAAAACACCCGTTAATCCACAATCGCTTAAACCAAGAAATCCGCATGATTGACTCCAAGTATTCGCAGTGTAAGACGCGGATGTATTACCACAATAACCATTTAAATCACATATAGGCGTAGCAGTTGCGCAAGAATTTCCTGCAGCAGGACTAGAACCACAAGGTGGAGCAGGCTCTGGTGCAGTAGCACAAATTGAAAAAGTACCTGTGCCTCCACCATATTGCCAAAATCGAATATAAATTGTGCTTCCAACAGTTAAACCTGAAAGCGATAACATTGGCATCAATCCGTTGGCACTTCCGTCATCGTTACATGACAATAAAGATAAAGCACCACATGTTCCTGTGTATGCGGCCATTCCACCATCTGTAATTGATCCAGTATTCGAATCGATTGTTAATAGTCCTCCTGCTGGAACAACTATACTGAACCATACATCAGAACCAGAATAACTTGCGCAACCTGGAGCAGGAACTCCAGCTGTATTCGTTGCTCCGGCAGTTGTTGCAGAAACATACGAACAGGATGAAGCAGTAGTTAAAGCTGTAGCCGAACATGGGTTGTCATTTGCAGGCTGAGCGAAAGCACTAAAAACTGAGCTCAATCCGAGAATTAAGCTAAGTCCAAACGCTCGCATTTTTTGTTTTGAAATAGAGAGTATCATGAGTAGAAGTAGTAAAATTGATTATGAATAAATTATTCCTGTGATTTGACTAAAGTTGATTCCTGATATCCAACAAGGAAAACACCATATTCCATCAATGTTTCTTTGAAAGATTTAAGAAAATCATCCGTCGTTGATTTCGTTTTATCGTACACAACTACCAGTTGCTGATTCTCTGTGTCCAAACGAAAAACTTCCAATGGAAATTGTTGCGTAAACTTTTCGTTTATCGCATTATAGGATGAACTTAACAAGGAAAAATCGCGAACACTAAACGAAAGACTAGTGAACAAGCCATTGTTATTTTGAAGTCCTTTTTGATGATTGGAATAAATTGTTGACTCAAGATCTTTTCCTGAAATTTCTTTGAATTGTGCTGTAAGATTCGAAGAACAAAACAGCATTACCCCTAAACAATTTATCAAAAGTTTTTTATTCATAGCAGTAGTAAATTAATTGACTAGTATTATTGACGTTAAGCAACAATTTTTCGTTGCACAAAGTAATATATTTCTTCGAATTATTCAGCTACCACTTATCCTGAAATAAATTACATTCATATAATTTGTTATTCGCTTGCATCAATACCACAAAAATGGTATTTTTGCAGAAGATTTAGGTTTTATTTATAATTAATCTAAATAAAGAATTAAAAGATAAAGAATGATAACAGTTACTGATACAGCCAAAAAACAAGCATTACGCTTGATGGAAGACGATGGGAAAGATGGTTTTTTCATTCGTGTAGGAGTTGAAGGTGGCGGATGTTCTGGATTGATGTATCAATTGACATTCGACAACGAAGAAAAAGAAGGTGACAAAGCTTTTGAAGACAATGGAATCAAGGTTGTTGTCGACAAAAAAAGTTATTTGTATTTAATCGGAACTACGCTGGATTTTTCAGGCGGTTTAAATGGTAAAGGATTTGTATTCAACAATCCAAATGCTGGAAGAACCTGTGGTTGCGGTGAATCATTTTCACTTTAACACTATTAATTTCTCAAGAAACTAAAATGGGATATACAGAAAACGAATTAGCCAAAGACCTTGAAAATCAAGAGTACAAATTTGGTTTCGTTACAAATATTGATTCTGACAAAGCGCCAAAAGGTTTGGATGAAAGCATTATTCGTTTCATTTCTGCAAAGAAAAATGAGCCTGAATGGATGTTAGAATACCGCTTAAAAGCTTTTGCAATTTGGAAAGAAATGACTGAACCAACTTGGGCTCACGTTCATTACAACAAACCAGACTTTCAAGACATCACTTATTATTCAGCTCCAAAGCAAACCAAGAAATATGAATCTTGGGATGATGTGGATCCTGAAATGAAAGAGACAATGGCGAAGCTTGGAATTTCACTGGAAGAGCAACAACGTTTAACAGGTACGAATGTCGCTGTTGATTTCGTGATGGATTCAGTTTCTGTTGCAACATCTTTCAAAGCGAAACTAGCAGAACTTGGAATTATCTTTTGCTCGTTTTCGGAAGCAGTTCAGGAGCATCCAGAATTGGTAAGAAAATACATGGGATCAGTTGTTCCAATGACCGATAACTTTTATGCAGCATTGAATTGCGCTGTTTTTACAGATGGTTCTTTCTGCTACATTCCAAAAGGCGTAAAATGTCCAATGGAATTGTCTACTTATTTCCGAATCAATGAAGGAGGAACTGGACAATTTGAACGAACATTGGTTGTTGCTGATCAAGGTTCTTATGTTTCATACCTAGAAGGTTGTACTGCACCACAACGAGATGAAAACCAATTGCACGCAGCAGTTGTAGAATTAATCGCTTTGGACGATGCTGAAATAAAATACTCAACGGTTCAAAACTGGTATCCAGGAGATAAAGAAGGAAAAGGTGGTGTTTTCAACTTCGTTACAAAACGTGGAATTTGTGAACGCAACGCCAAAATTTCATGGACGCAAGTAGAGACAGGTTCTGCTGTGACATGGAAATATCCATCTTGTATTTTAAAAGGAGATAATTCGATTGGTGAATTCTACTCTGTTGCCGTAACGAATAATTACCAGCAAGCTGATACAGGAACGAAAATGGTTCACTTAGGTAAAAATACCAAGAGTACTATTATATCAAAAGGAATTTCAGCTGGAAAATCGCAAAACTCTTATCGTGGGTTAGTACAAATCCATAAGAACGCTGCCAATGCTCGAAATTTCTCTCAATGTGATTCATTATTGATGACTGATGAGTGTGGAGCGCACACGTTTCCATACATTGAATGCAAAAACAGTTCAGCAAAAATTGAACATGAAGCTACAACTTCTAAAATCGGTGAAGACCAAATCTTCTATTGCTTACAACGCGGTATTTCTGAAGAAAAAGCAATCAGTTTAATTGTAAACGGTTATTGCAAAGAAGTATTAAACCAGTTACCAATGGAATTTGCAGTTGAAGCACAAAAATTATTAGCAATTAGTCTCGAAGGATCAGTCGGGTGATGATTACAAATTGAAGATTACAGATTGATGATTATGAGTAAAATAAATAGTTTTGAAGATTTAGAAGTTTGGCAATTGAGTATGGCTCTTTGCACAGAAGTCTATGCTCTAACAAACACTGATTTATTTGCGAAAGATTTTGGTTTAAAAGATCAAATTCGTAGATCTGCGGTCTCTATTCCTTCAAATATTTCAGAAGGATTTGAGCGCGATAGTAACAATCAATTTTTATATTTCTTAGCAATATCAAAAGGTTCTTGTGGCGAATTAAGAACCCAACTAACGATTGCTTTCAATTTAAACTATCTATCGGAAGAGAAATATTTGAATATGAAAGATAAATGCATTGAAACAAGTAAACAACTTTCTGGCTTTAGTAAATATTTAAAGTCATTTCAAAAAAAATAAATTATAACTGAAGATTCAATTTGAAATTTGCAATTTGAAATCTTTCAATTAAAAAAAATATGATTACAATTAAAAATCTACATGCCTCAATTGACGGCAAAGAAATATTAAAAGGCTTGAACTTAGAAGTGAAGGCTGGAGAAGTACACGCAATCATGGGGCCAAATGGTGCTGGAAAAAGCACATTGGCATCTGTTTTAGCTGGTCGCGAAGAATATGAAATTACAGAAGGTTCTGTTGATTTTGATGGACAAGATTTGTTAGAATTGTCAACTGAAGATCGTGCTCGAGAAGGTTTATTCTTAGCTTTTCAATATCCAATTGAAATACCAGGTGTTTCAAATATCAATTTCTTGCGTACTTCTTTGAATGAAATCAGAGATTACAAAGGTGAAGAACAAATTTCAGCAAAAGATTTCATGGCATTGGTTCGTGAGAAATCAGCATTGGTTGAATTGGATGCTAAATTGGCGTCACGTTCAGTGAATGAAGGCTTTTCAGGAGGTGAAAAGAAACGTAACGAAATCTTCCAAATGGCGATGTTGAACCCGAAATTGTCGATATTGGATGAAACGGATTCAGGATTAGATATTGATGCATTGCGTATTGTTGCGAATGGTGTAAACAAATTGAAAACTGCTGAAAATGCAACAATTGTAATTACGCATTACCAACGTTTGTTAGACTACATTGTGCCAGATGTTGTACACGTTTTGTATAACGGTAAAATTGTAAAATCAGGTCCGAAAGAACTAGCTTTAGAACTAGAAGAAAAAGGATACGATTGGATCAAAGCTGAAGTTGACGCTCAATAATTTAATCACGATGAACGAACTTATACAAGAATCAAAAGTTGTGTCCTTTGTTGAGCATTTACCAAAAACGATGCTTCCGTTCAACAATGACTCGCTTTCTAAAGCTTCAGAAGTACTGAAATCTATTGATTTTCCTACGACTCGCACAGAAGCATGGAAATATACGCGTGTTGGACGAATTGCATCTATTTCAACGGCAAATCAAGTTGCTCGTGAAGGAAAAAACTTAAGCCGTGAGGACATTAATTCGACCTATCAAATCAGTAAAGCTGGATTGACATTTGTGTTTGAAAATGGTGTTTTCAGAAGTGATTTATCTTCAGGTGAATTTCCGGTGGGAGCAACAATTAAACCATTGACTGGTTGTGACAAAGATGAACTTGCTTTGGTAGGTAAATCGTTACAATTGGAAAATGAAGTGTTTCATTCTATGAATACAGCATTTGCTGTGGATGGGATGTACATTTCAATTCACGACAAAGCTGTGATTGAAGCACCAATTCAATTGATACATTTGATTACAGGTAAAAACGCTGTATCAAATCTTCGCAATTTTATTCAAATTGGAAAGTTTGCAAAAGCTGAAATCATGCAATCATTTTTTGCATTGGATGCAGAAACATCTTTTACAAATGTTGTTACAGAAATTAATGTTGCTGAAAATGCACATTTAACAATCAATAAATTACAATACGAAACTGAAGGAAATTATCATATCGCTACAGAACAAGTTGATCAAGCAAAAGATTCAACATTTACGATAAATACAATGACCTTAGACGGAACATTGGTTCGTAACAATCTGAATATTGAAGTAAATGGTGTGAATTGTATGACAAACCTTCATGGTGCTTATGTATTGAAAAGTAATCAGCATGTCGATAACCATACAATAGTTGATCACAAGCAGCCTCATTGCGAGTCAAACGAGTTGTACAAAGGAGTGATGGATGAAAAGTCTACCGGAGTTTTCAACGGAAAAGTATTTGTTCGCAAAGACGCTCAAAAAATAAATGCGTTTCAATCGAATGGAAATGTATTGTTAAGTGATGATGCTACTGTTGATTCAAAACCTGAATTAGAAATTTATGCTGATGATGTAAAATGTTCACATGGTTCAACAACTGGTCAATTGGATGAAGAAGCAGTTTTCTATTTAAGAGCCAGAGGAATCTCAGAAAAATCTGCGCGTCATTTAATGGTTGCAGCCTTTATCGGGGATGTATTATCTAAAATTGAAAATGATGAATTCAGAGAATATACACATTCCCTTTTACAAGATCGTTTTGGTTGGGAATTTTAATCATAACTACTAAAACAAAAAAGGCGAACCGTTTGGTTCGCCTTTTTTTATTCATTGAAGAATTCAATATCATCATCCTCATCCATGCTATCGAAATCTTTGATTATCATAGCGATTTCACTCATGATTTGCGATTTCTGTGGATCTTTTGGATCCGTATCTTCCAAGTATTCTCTTAAATGCAATTTTGCTTCTAAAACGTGACGTTCTTCGACTGGACCTGCCATGTTTTCGATGATTGTCAAACATTCTAATGCTTCCATAAAGTCACCATCTACAGCGATTTCAACAAATTCTGGTAAGAAATAGGTATAATCCAATTTGCTATTCCAAATAGTTGAAAGCAATTGTTGACGTATTGGTAGGTAATCTGAATCATTTACTAAACGCATCATTTCATCGACTGCAGAGCTATCTTTTAAACTGCAAAGAAACTCAACGATTTCCTCTCTAATTTTTGGTGATAAATCAGTCAATAATAAAGCCGCCATTGGCTCTAAAATAGAACTATCACCATTTGCTTGTAAGGCTTTGATTGATGCACTTGCTTTTGCTTCGTTTCCTGACAATAATTCAGCAAGAAGATTTTTGACTTTTAATTTTTGTTGTTTGTTTGACGCCTCAGCCATTGTATTTTATTTTCCACAAAGGTAATTAAATTCGTTCCTTAAAAGTGCAAAACAAGAATGTTGAATATCTTTGTACCATGAAGTCAACATTCAAAGCTGTTTTCGCCCTTGTAGTAATTGTACTCATTTCAGCATGTACAATTGATAAAGCGCGGCCAACAAAAAAACAACATTTATATGTTGCATCCGATTGTTTGACTAAGAAAGACGAAAAACTCTTCATAAATTTTGAAAAAGCAAATAAAATAAACATTCACATTGTATCTATCACCTCTGATTCATTGCGGATATTGCTTAAAAAAGAAGGATTAACTACCGATATCGATTGTGTCATTTCTTCATCGATTTACGATATGAAGAATTTATCTGACTCAAAATTCCTTCAAGAAAAATCAATTGATCTAGCAAAAGGAATTATACCGTCAAAATTTGTTTCTGAACGGAAAGATTTCATGGGTTTTGGTATTGATCCATACATTTTGTTGGCTCAAAGCGACAGTGTCACTAAATGGCGTAATTATTCTGATTTAAATGGAAAATTAACGTTTAATACAGATTTAAAGTCTAAAAGTGATTTGTTACCTTATTATTCCATTGTATTTGCAAAATTGGAAAAAAGTAAACCAAACATAATTTATTCGTGGTGTGAAAGCTTTAATAAGAACAAAATGAATGTGTCAAACGATTCATTAAAATTGAACGGGACAAAAGTCTTTTTCACACTTTATTCGCATTATGAGAAAAACAAAAACGACAAAAAGCACCTTAAAAAATTAAACCTAATTTTTCCTAATCAACGCAAAGCAGGATCCTATTTCAACATGCCTTGTTTTGGAATAATTAAACAAGCTAGAAACTACAACAGTGCCAAGTTATTCTTAAATTATTTATTACTTGACAATGTAAATAAGCGCTTGAATAGTCGATTAAAAATGTTCCCGATTATCGTTGAAAAACAGAGTATTTATCCTTTTCAGAATAAGCGATACAAGAAAAGTTCAGTTTCTCCAATTCAGCAAACGAAGCAATATCCAAGAGTGGCATCGTTTATGAAGAATATTTAACTTATTTATTTCCATATCATTAAACTTTTTCTTTTCTTTGCCGTACCGATTGATACCACAATGACGAGAAAAGAAAAATTTGTTCAGCAACTGAACAACTTTGAGAGGATAGAAATATCTTCTTTTCACAGAAAAAGGAAACTACTACTACTTGGCATATATACAAGTATGTTAGTTGTGCATCTTGCATTTGCCGTTCAATTATTCCCATCAATCGCTTCATTACTTTTCATAGGTTTATCATTCACAACGCTCATTACTTTTGTCTATTCTATTGATCGAAAAATATCAAGTGCAGCAATCAAAGGAGACTCGTTAATTCTGAAAAATTCACAAAATCAGAATTGTGTAACTTCTATTAAAAGTATTCGAAAAATGAAGGCGAAACGTATTGGAAAAACCACAATTACTTCAATACAATTTCATTTGGATGGTTCTAAACGCAAAGCGATACTTCTCTCAAATAACAATGGATTAATTGAACCATTTGAAGCAATACGCTCAGCTCAACGAGTATTTAAAAAATAAAAGGCAAATCTATAAGCCGGGTTCTGTTTTCGCATTGCTGCGATTGTCCATCATTTATCTAGCCCCAACTTCACAATTGGGATCCATCGACCTACCCTCCGAGATCAGGCGAGCAACCCTCAAGCCTCGGTTTACATGGTCTTTCAGTCCGTAAGGTTTACCTTGCAACCACCATCACTGCTGGCACGGTGAGCTCTTACCTCACCTTTTCACCTTTTCCCCAAACAAGCAAGCCTGCTGAGGTAGTTTTCCTTTCTGCGGCACTTTCTGTTACCAACAACGTTGATACCTTCCCGTTAGGAAGTACGGCGCTCTATACTGCCCGGACTTTCCTCTCTCCGTCAAACGACGAACAGCGATAGACCGATTTGCCTTTGTACAAAGATAGTTTAAATTAACGCTTTATAAACGATTTAATTCCAAGTCCAGATTCAGACTTAACAATCACTTGATAAGCTCCAGCAGTCAATTCATTTAATTGAATCACTTCTTTTGTGCTTGTAACATCGAAATGCATGACAATTTCTCCCGATGCATTTACAATGTCAATTGAATTCATTTGTTTAAGTGTAGCAATGTGAAGTTCATTTTGAACAGGATTTGGATAGATATCCATTGCCAATTCTAATTCGTTCA
>JBDKHH010000069.1:0-5225 GCA_039797785.1 Bacteroidota bacterium
TCTATAAAATTGATTTATCGACTGTTGAAGGATTGAAATATGTGGACATGGTTGTTCAGGCCAATGACTACATTTATATTGAACCAAATGCAGATATAGCGAAGGAAACAATAAAAGAGGTAGCGCCAATTTTATCGATCTTGTCGAGTGCCCTAATTATTTTTACAGCAATAACGAAATAGTTTCAGTTTGAACAATAAAAGTCTCATAATAAACAAGGATTACGATCCAGCGATTCTCCAAACGATTCTCAAACGTTACTGGTGGTGGCCAGTGTTGTTTGTCGTTTTGTTTTCAACGGTTGCTTATTTTTTCTTACGCTATACAAAGCCAACGTATGAATCTTCAATGGTGATACAGTTGGATAATCAAGATAATGCAAAAGACATCATTGAGTTAGAAAATATCAATTCTAAAGAAGATGACATTTCTTCAGAAATAGAATTAATGCGTTCTCAATTTATGTTTGAAAGAGCGATTAAACGCACAAGTTATAACGTAAGTTTATTTTCAAAAGGGCAAGTATTAACAGAAGAAAAATATTTATCAAGTTCGTTTTATGTTACGCCTTTTGAATTAAAAGATTCTTCCCTGATCAATGTTCCAATCTTTGTGGCATTCGATGGTAAGTCAATTTCTGTGAACTATGCTCATCTAGGCAAAAACTACACATTAAAAGGGAAACTGAACGAGCGCCTTACTAATACGCATTTTGAAATCTCAATTGATTCTCCAAACCCTGGAGAATTTAGGGATGAATCAAGTGATAATGAATTGTATTTTGTGTTCAATAGCGTAGAATCCTATGCGGCGCGTTTGTTACCTTCTTTACAAATTGTACCCGTTGACCCAGAGGCTAAAACAATTCAAATAACGTTTCAAGGAAATAACCCTCAATTATGTCATGATATCAGCTTGGCTGTTGCAGAGGCATTTATTGAATACGATGAAGAAATTAAACGTAAAGGTTCTGAAAACGTTTTGATGTTCATTGACCAACAATTGGATAGTTTGGCGGGTGAATTAAAAAATTCGAAGGATAGTTTAATGTTGTATCAGCGTAAATCGAACTTACCAGATCCTGAATCTGTTGGTACATCCATTTCGGAAAACATTTCAAAATTACAAGATCAACAATTTGAAATTGATGAGGAAATTCGTTCCTTAAATTTGGTGAGTAGTAAATTGAAATCTGATCCTAATCGATTGGAAATTTATCGTTTATTGCCAGAAATGCTTGGTAAAAGTTACGAGCAATCGCTAACGGGTCAAATTACAAGTTTATACGAATTATTAGAGAAAAAAGAAGATTTGTTGTACCGCGTGACGGATGAAAACAGCGAGGTTAAAGCCTTAAATTCTAAGATTCAAACAAAACTTAATTCAATACGCAAGAGTGTTGCAGCTATCCTTGAACGATTGTATGCAAATAGTCGCTCTATTCAAGTGAAGATTCAAGGGTTTGAAGGTGAGTTCTTTGAATTGCCTGAAAAGAAAATGGAATTTAGCCGCTTGAAAAATATTCAAGACTTGAATGAAAAGTACTTTACTTTGTTGACAGAGAAAAAAGTATTGTATTCTATTTCAGATGCTGGTTACGCTTCAAATAACCGAATTCTTTCTCGTCCCGCGGTAAACAATACGCCCGTTTCTCCAAACAGAAAATTGATTTATGTTACGTTCGTATTCTTCGGAATCGTAATTGGTTTGGGTATTATGTTCTTTAAATATTTGACATTCAACGAAATCAATATGTTGGATGATTTAAAGAAACTTTTACCTTCTCGTGCCTCAATTTTGGGTGGCGTTCCTTTGTTTAAATCTGAAATGGAATTCTCTCAGTTGGTCGTGAATGATTCGCCTAAATCGATGCTGGCAGAATCAATGCGTAAGATTCGAACGAATTTAAGTTACATCCATCCGAATTACAAAACAATCGCTATTTCTTCCTCTATATCTGGAGAAGGAAAAACGTTCGTGGCACTGAATCTAGCTGGAATTATCGCTATGTCAGGCAAGAAAACTATTTTGCTTGATTTGGATTTGCGCAAACCGAAAGTACATTTAGGATTAAGTACCAACAATAACTTTGGAATGAGTGGGTTGATCATTAACAAGTTCACGCTTGAACAATGTATCCAACATTCAACGATTGAAAATTTAGATTTTATTACGGCAGGCCCAATTCCACCGAATCCTTCTGAATTATTATTGAGCGATCGATTCAAAGAAATTGTTGAAGAGTTGAAACAAACGTATGATGTGATTATAATTGATAATCCACCAATTGGACTTGTTTCGGATGGTATTAAAAATTTGACAGAAGCCGATATTCCAATTTATGTCTTTAAATCGCATTATTCAAAACGTAATTTTGCTTTCAGAGTGAAAGAATTATTTGAAATGCAGCAGTTGAATCAATTGAATGTCATCTTGAATGGTGTTCAAACATCCAAACGCTCTTCGGCATATGGTTACGGCTACGGCTATAATTATGGTTACGGATATTACGAGGGAGACAGTGAAATTGAAAAAGGGAACTGGTTGAAAAGAGTGTGGACGTTTATAAGAAGTAAATTTAAACGATGATTAAGAAGAAATTTGAAATCGAAGGATTGGTGGTGATAGAGCCACGCAGATTTCACGATGATAGAGGTTATTTTTTTGAATCGTTCAACGAACAGAAATATTCAGAATTATTAGGTGAAGAAGCTGTGTTTGTGCAAGACAATGTTTCTTGCTCGAAAAAGAATGTCTTGAGAGGATTACACTTTCAAAATCCACCTTTTGCACAAGGAAAATTGGTTTCTGTTGTTAAAGGAAAAGTCTTGGATGTTGCTGTAGATTTACGTAAAGATTCTCCAACCTATGGACAGCATGAAATTATTGAATTGTCTGCTGAAAATGGTTTACAGTTTTACATACCGCCAGGTTTCGCACATGGCTTTGTTGCTCTAGAAGATGACACATTGTTTTCTTACAAATGCACGAATTACTATTCTCCTTCTCACGAAGATACACTCTTGTGGAATGATTCCAAATTAGGCATAGATTGGAAATGTTCTGCACCTTTGGTTTCTGAGAAAGATAAGATTGGTAAAAAAATTGATACTTTTGTCTCTCCATTTTAACGGATATTAACGAGTGATCGATAAATTAATACAAATTGTAGGTTTTGGTCTTGGCGGTATTATACTTTCAATGATTAGCAATGTATTATTGTTGAATTTCTCTAAATCGCTAGGTATCCGTAACAAAAATGATGTTGTTGTTCGTTGGAGCAATGAATCTAAACCTTCACTTGGAGGTGTTAGTTTTTATGTTGTTTTTGTTTTTTCCGCAATCGCGTATTCAATCATTTTCTATGATGAGGTGATTTTTCACAACAAGCAATATGTTGGACTTTTTATTGCTGGTGCTTTTGCGTTTTTAATGGGGCTAGCTGATGACGCTTACAACACAAAGCCTTTAGTGAAATTGGCTATACAGATTCTTTGTGGACTCATCTTTGTCTGGACAGGTACTATTATCGATATTTTCCATGTTTTTTATGTCGACGCAGCATTAACAGTTTTGTGGGTGATTATCATTATGAATTCCCTGAATATGCTCGATAATATGGATGGAATTACAGGCACAACGGTTCTTTTCATATTGTTGGCTTGTCTTTTCGGTGGTTGGTTTGTGTTTGATTTTAATGCGAACATTTGGACCTTAACTCTTGTCGCAGTGATCGGAGCGGTGTTAGGTTTCTTACGCTACAATATTCACCCATCGAAATTGTTTATGGGTGATGCCGGAAGTCAATTTATAGGTTTGTTTGTGGCCTTCTTTGGTGTGAAATACTTATGGAATGTAAGTTCTTCTACTGAAACGAATGCTTGGGCAAGTGTCATCGTGACTTTAGTAGCGTTCACTCCAGCAGCAGCAGATACCTTGACGGTAGTCATCAATCGTTTGAAGCGAGGACAATCACCAATGGTTGGAGGGAAAGATCATACAACGCATCATTTGGTGTATGCAGGCTTTAAGGATATTCAAGTTTGGTATGTTTTTGTAGTGATTGGTTTAGTGTCGTTTTTGTTGTCTTTGTTGATGATTTATATGATTCAGTTGAATATCATTCTTCCAATTATCTTCTTTCTTCTTTATTTCATTTTGGTTTTCGTTTATTTGTATCGAAACACGATCAAATTTCCTCAGAAGAATAAATAATTCTCTTTCATTTTCATTACTTTCGTTAGCTATTAATTTCCAAATGAAAGTATTCCTTATTTTATTGCCAATTGTTGGATTATTGGGCTGTCAAGCTGAGAAAAAGCATGAAGAATTAGCCAAAGAAATTCAAGAAGTAAAACTGCACACCGTTCCAGATCTTCCAAAAGAAATGACCTTTTGTGGTGAAACAATTAATTTGGAAGATGAAGATATTCGCGAGCGCTTGGACAAAGAGATTTTGGTGAATGCTTATTTTCAAAGTTCTACCTTCCAAGCAATGAAACGCGCTCATCGCTATTTTCCAGAAATGGAACGCACCTTGAAAGCAAATGGTATTCCAGAAGATTTTAAATATTTGGCAGTAATCGAAAGTAATTTGATTCAAGCAGTAAGTCCAGTTGGTGCGCAAGGTTTCTGGCAATTCATGCCGTTTACAGCAAAAGAACATGCTATCATCATGAACGACGAAGTAGATGAGCGTTTGAACATCAAGAAAAGTACAATCGCAGCTTGTGAATATTTAAAAACTGCTCACGATACCTTGAAAGATTGGGTGCTAACCGCTGCTTCATACAATCGTGGAATTGGCGGAGTGCGCAGTGATATGCGTTGGCAAGGAACAAACAACTATTTCGATACACACATGAATTCGGAAACTGGTCGTTATGTCTTCCGCATCTTGGCCATGAAATTGATTTTCGAGAATCCTGAGGCATACGGTTACGATATGAAAGCAATCGAATTATATAAACCTTTTAAGACGAAAACTGTTGTAGTAAAAGAATCTATCCCGAATTTGGCTGAATGGGCAATCGAGCAAGGTTTTAACTACAAGATTTTAATTAAATTGAATCCGTGGTTGCTGACCAACAAATTGACAATTAAGAACAACAAGACATTTGCCATTCTCTTACCAGCTGAGGGAACGAATTTAAAACCATACGAATCGTATAAGTAAAGTGGAAGAAAACGAAGAAGGATATATCGAAGTATTTGGTGCACGCGAA